>NZ_JAKJSN010000024.1:0-86868 GCF_050337005.1 Photobacterium japonica
ATTTCGCCACTTCCGCATTCGGATGCTGCTGATTACTTTTCAATTTAAGCGCACTTAAACTGAGCTCTCTTATTCAGAGAGAATGGTGCGGAAGGAGAGACTTGAACTCTCACACCTTGCGGCGCTAGAACCTAAATCTAGTGCGTCTACCAATTTCGCCACTTCCGCATTTTGCACTGTACTTAAACAGTCTTTTTTATCTTCCTAATAGGAGGAAGATGGTGGCTACGACGGGATTCGAACCTGTGACCCCATCATTATGAGTGATGTGCTCTAACCAACTGAGCTACGTAGCCATTATGGGTTGCTGACTATACATGATAATCAACACCAATAAAAGTGGCAGGTCTACCTGGATTCGAACCAGGGAATGGCGGCATCAAAAGCCGCTGCCTTACCGCTTGGCGATAGACCTGCAGATTGCTTTTCTTCAAAGCTGCTCTCAATCGAGAGAATGGTGCGGAAGGAGAGACTTGAACTCTCACACCTTGCGGCGCCAGAACCTAAATCTGGTGCGTCTACCAATTTCGCCACTTCCGCATTTTACTGTATTTAAACAGTGCCATTATCCTAAAAGAATAATGGTGGCTACGACGGGATTCGAACCTGTGACCCCATCATTATGAGTGATGTGCTCTAACCAACTGAGCTACGTAGCCAAATTTTCTTGTTTTCCAAGCCGTTTGCCGTAGTGGCTGTTGTCTTGGGAACGGGGCGCATTATGCTTATCCCAGCCAAAACCGTCAACAGTTTTTTTGAATATCTTGAGAAAACTCGCTTGTTCGGTGCTTATTTGGACGAACTGGGCGAATGCCATGCTGGCTGAGGGTGTTGCTGGTGAAAACCTAGGCAAATAAGGGGTTGGAAGGGGGATGCGTTATGTGAGTGAGAATGGTGATAGGTAAAAAATAAGCCAGCGGGAAGGCTGGCTTATGAAGATTACGGACTCAAAAGGTGAAGTTTTGAGCGAAAAGACTTATACGTTAAAGCGGAAGTGAACCACGTCGCCATCTTGAACGATGTATTCTTTACCTTCTAGACGCCATTTACCTGCATCTTTCGCACCGCTTTCGCCACGGTACTCAATGAAGTTGTCATAACCAACCACTTCAGCACGGATGAAGCCTTTCTCAAAGTCAGTGTGGATCACGCCAGCGGCTTTTGGTGCCGTTGCGCCGACAGGGATTGTCCATGCACGTACTTCTTTCACGCCAGCGGTGAAGTAAGTTTGTAGGTTAAGCAGTTCGTAGCCTGAACGGATAACACGGTTTAGGCCTGGCTCTTCAATGCCCATATCAGCAAGGAATTCTTCACGGTCAGCATCTTCCAGCTCAGCGATTTCAGATTCCATTGCCGCACAGATTGAAACAACGATGGCATTCTCTTCTGCTGCGCGTGCCGCTACTTTGTCAAGGAATGGGTTGTTTTCAAAACCATCATCATTCACGTTAGCAATGTACATGGTTGGCTTAAGTGTTAAGAAATGCAGGTAATCAATCGCTGCGATTTCTTCTTTACTTAGGTCAATTGAACGCGCCATGCCGCCGTCTGTTAGTACAGGCAGCATTTTCTCTAGTACTTTGATTTCAAATTTTGCATCGTTATCACCGCCTTTTGCACGCTTAGCAAGACGGAAAATAGCACGCTCACACGCATCTAAGTCAGCCATTGCCAATTCAAGGTTGATGATGTCGATATCTTCAAGCGGATCAATACGGCCAGCAACGTGAATAATGTTGTCATTTTCAAAACAACGCACAACGTGACCAATTGCATCGGTTTCACGAATGTTAGCTAGGAATTTGTTACCTAGACCTTCACCTTTTGATGCACCCGCAACAAGACCCGCGATGTCAACAAACTCCATGGTCGTTGGCAGGATGCGCTCAGGCTTAACAATGTCAGCAAGCGCGTCTAAACGAAGATCCGGCACAGGTACAACACCTGTATTTGGTTCAATCGTACAGAACGGGAAGTTCGCCGCTTCGATGCCCGCTTTAGTCAAAGCGTTGAAAAGTGTTGATTTGCCGACGTTAGGTAGGCCGACGATTCCGCATTTAAAACCCATGGTGTGAAACCCTTTTGGTGATTATTCGGTGAAACATTCCGGCAGCTCGTGCCGAAAAGATAAATTCGATATGGCTACAGTTATTCAGCTTTGAATGAATGTAGTCTATTTTGCGCTTTGCTTAAGCCGTCTTTAAGTAACATATCCATACAGCGAACAGCTTCATCCACGGCGGCGTCAATATGGTCTTGTTCTTTTGTTGGTGCTTTACCGAGAACAAAATCAGCGACTCTGTTTTTGTCGCCAGGGTGACCAATACCAATCCGCAAACGGTAAAAATCTTTGTTGTTACCCATTTTACTGATGATGTCGCGCAAACCGTTGTGACCGCCATGGCCGCCGCCTTTTTTGAATTTGGCAACACCTGGAGGCAGGTCGAGCTCATCATGTGCCACTAAGATCTCTTCTGGCTTGATCTGGAAGAAGTTAGCCAGTGCCGCCACGGATTTACCAGACAGGTTCATGTAGGTGGACGGGATCAATAAGCGAAGATCTTGGCCATTGGCGACGATCCGGCCGGTTTGGCCAAAGTATTTCGATTCTTCTCGTAAGCTAATATTGTGCACACGGGCCAGTTCTTCAACCACCCATGCCCCCGCATTATGGCGGGTTTTAGCATACTCGGCACCGGGATTGGCCAGGCCGACTAATAAGCGAATGTTGTTACTCACGCTAGTCTCTCAAGTCTTAGGGGCTTAAAACGCGCGCCATATTATACCAAAAGTTGTGAGATTGATATCTTAACCCCTGTTGACGGCAAGCGGCAGGGAAGCAGGCGTCGGCGGAATGCAAAACGCCCCGCACAAAGGCGGGGCGTTAATACTCGTTACCGGTTCAGCGATCAGTGCTGAAACATGGCAGAGATAGATTCTTCGTTGCTGATACGGCGAATGGCTTCAGCCAGCATACCAGACAGAGTAAGTACAGATACTTTACCCGTATCCATGATTTCTTGTGTCAATGGAATGGAGTCGGTTACGATCACTTCATCAATCACTGATTCACGGATATTTTGCACTGCGCTGCCAGAGAAAACTGGGTGCGTTGCGTAAGCAAATACACGCTTCGCGCCGCGCTCTTTTAGGGCTTCAGCGGCTTTACACAATGTGCCACCGGTGTCGATCATGTCATCAACGATGATGCAGTCACGGCCTTCAACGTCACCAATCAGGTGCATTACCTGAGACACGTTTGCACGTGGACGACGCTTGTCGATGATGGCGATGTCAGTGTCGTCAAGTAGCTTAGCGATAGCACGGGCACGCACAACGCCACCGATATCTGGAGAAACTACAACTGGATCTTCAAGGTTTTTCGCTAGCATGTCTTCAAGCAGTACAGGGCTACCGAATACGTTGTCGACAGGTACGTCGAAGAAACCTTGGATTTGCTCTGCGTGTAAATCCACCGTTAGAACGCGGTCAACGCCAACGTTTGACAGGAAGTCAGCCACGACTTTTGCCGTGATTGGCACACGTGCAGAACGCACACGGCGGTCTTGGCGAGCGTAACCGAAGTAAGGGATAACAGCAGTGATACGGCCAGCAGAAGCACGGCGAAGCGCATCAATCATCACAACCAATTCCATTAGGTTGTCGTTTGTCGGTGCACAAGTAGATTGAATGATAAATACGTCGCTACCACGAACGTTCTCATTAATCTGAACGCAGACTTCACCGTCGGAAAAACGGTTAACTGTTGCGTCGCCTAAAGAAATGTAAAGACGATCAGCAATGCGTTGCGCTAGTTCTGGTGTCGCGTTACCAGCAAACAGCTTCATATCAGGCACGGTGGAAACCTCAGGTTGCGTCCAAGTTGTAGTTACTGACTATCCGTAGAATGTGTGTTCAAGGCTGTCAAAAGAGGAGACGTGTTGACACCTTTTGCGACAAATCCCTGGAGCCAGTTAGGTAATGTATTCAATATCGCATTGGCTTCTTGTTGCGTACCGAATTCGGCGAACACACAAGCACCAGTGCCAGTCAATCTTGACGGCGCATATTCTAACAGCCACGAAAGTGCCTTATCAACCTCGGGGTGCAGTGATCTGACGATTTTTTCGCAATCGTTTTCGTAAACCCCCGTCATTAGTGCCTTTAGCGGCTTTTTTTCACTGTCTCGTTTTAGTCCAGGATGGGTGAAAATATCAACAGTCGCGATATTTACGTCAGGTTTTACCACCAGATACCATTTTTCGTCAGGTGTTGCAGGTTGCAATTTCTCGCCCACACCTTCGGCAAATGCACTGATGCCACGCACGAAAACCGGCACATCGGCCCCTAACGATAAGCCGAGTTCGGCCAATGTGTCGGTGCTGAGGTGGGTTTGCCACAAATAATTCAGGGCAACCAGTGTCGTCGCGGCATCGGACGACCCGCCACCGAGTCCGCCGCCCATCGGTAAAATCTTATCAATGTGAATATCGGCACCCGCTTGGATCCCAGCTTTTCGGCGCAGCAGGTCGGCCGCGCGGTAGATCAGGTTATCTTCCGTTGCCACACCTTCAATTGCCGGACTCAAGTGAATGTCGTCACTGGCATTGGCGGTAATGGTCAAGGTGTCGCTGTGATCCAAAAATTGGAACAGGGTCTGTAATTCGTGGTAGCCATCCGGTCGACGGCCGGTGATGTAGAGAAACAAATTCAGTTTTGCCGGTGCTGGCCAAGTTGTCGTGCGGGTGATCATAATGCGCTCTAATTGATAGACCAAGTATGGATAACAAGGGTAATACTGACGCCCGTGGTGCTGAGTACCATGCGGGTTGGCAAGGCGGGCGACGTGGAATAATCATACGTGTTGTAGTCGAGTTGCCATAGCTTGTCATTGATCTGCTTAGCCAGATAGCTCACGCGTCCATCCTGATTGAGTTGGAACGTGTCAGCCGCCGTTGGCAGACCGATCAGCCAATCGCGCATTTGGGTGACAGGCAAGTCGATGCCGGTGAGTTGTTGCACCAAGCGATCGGCATCGGTGCCTTGGAAGGTTTTCCCTTCATTGTTAACCAGTGTGACCTGATTCGGACGCGCATCCAATTTGAGCAAGGTGCTGCCTAAAAAATTGGTTAACAGCAGATGATCATGACCGGGGTTAGTGGCCCAGATCAAATTAGCGCCAAAGCGTTGTTGGCCTTTGTAGCCCAGCTTGCCGTTGGCTTGATAGTGATCGAGTTGACGCAGCGCTTGTTCGTGATCTTCCCATTGGGTGGGTTGCGGGGCGGTTTGTTGGGTTGCACACCCACTCAAGAGCGCCACTAAGACAGGAAGAACGTAAAAATGGCGTTTACCCGCCCAAGGGGAGCGGCGGAAAGGCCGTAAATGTGGCGTCATCGGCATCACTTCTTTATGAGGTATTGTCGCCAAACAATAGCGGTAAAAGCGTCAGATTTCCAATGTCTTGACGTTGAGCGATGAGCATTTTTTTACATTATTTCAGGCCAGCGCGAGCCTGGGATGGCTCAACAATTACTGAGTTATGCCATATTGATTAGGTTTGCGTTCTTTAATTAAGTTGGGGCATCAAGTAAAATCCGCCCTTAACCCTTTTTTCATCGGCGAAGTGGTACACCGTCTCCATGACATTGCTTGCACTAGGAATCAACCATAAAACAGCCTCTGTGGACTTGCGTGAACGGGTTGCGTTTTCGCCAGAAAAGATGGAGCAGGCACTGACCGAATTAGCTGCACACCCCGAGATCAACAGTGGGGTGATCGTGTCGACCTGTAACCGCACAGAGTTGTATTGTGATATTGCGCAGTCGGGCCCCGGTATCATGATCGACTGGCTGACCCAATTTCACAACATCAGTACAGAAGCGCTCATGCCAAGTCTGTACTTCCATGAAGAACAAGCGGCAGTTCGCCACCTCATGCGGGTATCGTGTGGGTTAGATTCACTGGTTTTGGGGGAACCCCAAATTTTAGGCCAAGTGAAACAATCCTATTCGGATGCCCGTGAGCGTGACATTGCCCATGGCATGTTAGAAAAACTGTTCCACAAAACGTTTACTGTCGCTAAGCGTGTACGCACCGAAACCGACATTGGTGGCAATGCTGTTTCTGTCGCTTTTGCTGCGTGTACACTCGCGAAACAAATTTTTGAATCATTGTCTGAAGCCACCGTGTTGCTGGTGGGCGCGGGCGAAACCATCGAGTTAGTGTCGCGTCATCTGGTCGAGCAGGGTTGTAATCGATTGATTGTGGCTAACCGTACGAAGGAACGTGCTGAAAACTTGGCACGTGAGTTTGGCGCGGAAGTGATTAGCTTACCGGAGATCCCCGAGCATTTGCATCGCGCGGATATTGTGATCAGTTCGACCGCGAGTCCGTTACCTATCATCGGTAAAGGCATGGTGGAAAAGGCGATTAAAGCCCGCCGTTACCAACCGATGTTGCTGGTCGACATTGCCGTGCCGCGGGACATTGAGCCAGAGGTGGGGGAGATCAGAGACGCTTACCTGTATAGCGTGGACGACCTCCACAGCATTGTGGAAAAAAACCGTGAGCAACGCAAAGTCGCGGCAATCCAAGCGGAAGCGATTGTCAGCGAAGAAAGTGCGGCGTTCATGAGTTGGGTGCGTTCATTAGAAGCGGTAGACAGTATTCGTGAATACCGTTGCCAGGCGGATGCGATCAAATCGGAGATGTTGGCGCGCAGTTTACAGGCGCTAGCCAATGGCGGGGATCCTGAAAAAGTATTGATTGAGTTGAGCAATAAACTCACCAATAAACTGATCCACGCCCCTACACGCGCCATGCAACAAGCCGCCCATAATGGCGAGCCGGAAAAACTGGCCGTGATCCGTGAAACGTTAGGGTTGGATGTCATTAAAAACTGATGGAAGCCCCATCCGTTATTCATAATAAATCAGGCAGAAAAGCGTTTTCTGCCCTAAGTGGAACACAGTAGAAACTCATATGAAACCTTCAATTTTAGTGAAATTAGAAACGCTGGTTGAGCGTTATGAAGAAGTTCAGCACCTGCTGAGTGATCCAGGGGTGATTGGCGATCAGAATAAATTCCGTGCGCTTTCCCGTGAATATTCACAACTGGAGGAAGTAACCCAGTGTTTCAAGGCTTATCAACAAGCTCAGGAAGACTTGGCGACGGCTGAGGAAATGGCCAATGAAGACGATCCTGAAATGCGTGAAATGGCGCAGGAAGAAGTGAAGGAAGCGAAAAAAGAGATCGAGCGTCTGGAAGACGAACTTCAAGTTCTACTGATCCCGAAAGATCCTAACGATGAGCGTAACTGCTTCGTGGAAATCCGTGCCGGTGCCGGTGGTGATGAAGCGGGTATCTTCGCGGGCGACCTGTTCCGTATGTACAGCAAATTTGCTGAACGTCAGGGCTGGCGTATTGAAGTGGTCAGTGAAAACCGCTCTGAGCAAGGCGGTTATAAAGAAATGATCGCGAAAGTGAACGGCGATGGCGCTTACGGCGTCTTGAAGTTTGAATCAGGCGGTCATCGCGTACAACGTGTCCCTGCGACAGAATCACAGGGCCGTGTACATACTTCTGCTTGTACCGTTGCCGTTATGGCTGAGATCCCAGAAGCGGATCTGCCAGAAATCAAAGCGTCAGATTTGAAAATTGACACCTTCCGTGCGTCAGGCGCGGGTGGTCAGCACGTTAACACCACCGACTCTGCTATCCGTATTACGCACTTACCAACCGGTACGGTTGTAGAGTGTCAGGATGAGCGTTCACAGCACAAAAACAAAGCCAAAGCGATGGCGGTACTGGCGGCACGTATTATCAAAGCGGAAGAAGAGCGTCGTCACGAAGCGGAAGCGAGTACGCGTCGTAACCTGTTGGGTTCTGGCGATCGTTCAGACCGTATTCGTACGTACAACTACCCACAGGGCCGTGTGTCGGATCACCGTATTAACCTGACCATTTATCGTCTAAATGAGGTGATGGAAGGTGACATGAACACGCTCGTTCAGCCAGTGATCCAAGAGCACCAGGCCGATCAGTTAGCTGCGATGGCTGAGCAACACTAATGACACATTCAATTGACGCCCAGCTAAAGCATGCGGTGGAGCAATTGAATGCCGCGGGCTCTGAGAGCCCGCACATTGATGCCGCCGTGTTGTTGTGCCATGTGCTTGATAAGCCCCGAAGCTATTTGCTGACGTGGCCCGAAAAAAACTTGGATGACACGCAATTGACCGCGTTTGACGCCGTCATGGCGCGCCGTCTGCAAGGGGAGCCGGTGGCGTACATTGTCGGCGAACGTGAGTTTTGGTCGCTGCCATTGAAAGTGGCACCGCACACCTTGATCCCCCGTCCGGACACCGAGCGTTTGGTGGAGCTGGCGTTGGATAAAATCCCTGCTGGCCCGTGTGAGGTGCTGGATTTAGGTACAGGCACCGGTGCCATTGCGTTGGCATTGGCTTCTGAACGCCGTGATATTGCGGTAACAGGGATTGATTTACGCCCTGAAGCCGCGGCACTGGCCGAAGAAAACCGCACGCACTTACACATACCCAATGCGCGTTTTATGGCGGGCAGCTGGTATAGCCCGCTGACTGCCGACGATTGCTTTGCTGTGATCGTGAGTAACCCGCCGTACATTGATGAAGCTGACCCGCATCTGGATCAAGGCGATGTACGCTTTGAACCCAAGAGTGCGCTGGTGGCGGATGACAATGGCTTGGCGGATATTCGCATTATCAGCGAGCAAGGCCGTGAGCATCTGCAGACGGGCGGCTGGTTGTTGATGGAGCATGGCTTTGAACAAGGGCCTGCTGTCAGAGAAATTTTACACGCGCTAGGTTACCAGCAGGTGTCTACCGCACAGGATTATGCAGGCCTTGATCGTGTATCAATGGGCTGCTGGCAGGGATAAAAAACATGAATATGTATTTTGCAATGAAACACCTACACCTTGTAGCGATCGCGCTGAGTGTGCTGCTTTTTGTGGTGCGCTACGGCCTGATGATGGCTAATTCGCCGCTGAACGACAAAAAGTTTCTGAAAATCACCCCACACATTGTGGATACCGTGCTGCTGTTAAGCGGTGTGGCATTGATCTTCATCACCGGTTTTATGCCGTTTACGGAAGCCGGTTCATGGCTGACGCAAAAACTCAGCTGTGTGTTGGCTTATGTTGCATTGGGCTTCTTTACCCTGAAAATGGGCAGCAATAAAGTCTTTAAAACTTTTGCGTTCTTTGGTGCGTTGGGGTGGCTGATGGCCGCTGCCAAGATCGCCATGACCAAAACACCGTTCTTGGGATAATCATGTTACATTTTGCCGAACAAGACTGGGATGAAATGCCGCTGGTTGAAGGCGCATTAGCGATGACCGCGGCGGTTGAGCCGAGCTTCCCCCATGAATGGGTGCGTCTTCAATTGACGCGTTTAGCCCAAGAGGCTGAGCATGCGTTAATGGATGAACCGAATGCACAATTACGCCTTGAGGGGCTGATCCGCCTGTTCTACCGTGAGTGGGGATTCCAAGGGGATCACGAGCAATATTTCTCGTCAGAGAATATCTATCTCGATCGCGTGCTTGAACGCAAAAAAGGGATCCCAGTCAGTCTGGGGGCGATTTTTCTGTATCTGGCGCGACGCTTGGAACTGCCGGTATTCGGCGTAGGCTTCCCGACCCAGTTTGTGCTTAAGGTAGAATGGTTTGACGCAGAGACACAGTACATCAACCCGTTTGATGGCGAGTATCTGAGCAAGCGCATGATGGGCGCGTGGTTGAAAGGTCACCATGGCCCGTTTACTGAGTTGCGGGATGAATATTTCCTGACCTCAGACAATACCGACATTTTGGCGCGTTGGCTGACGGTGATGAAAAGTGCGTTCTTGCGTGAAAACCAATTTGCTGAAGCCTTACGCTGCAGTGATGTGGCGTTGGATGCTTTTCGCCCCGGCGACCCCCATGAAATTCGCGATCGCGGCTATATTTATCAACAGTTGGATTGCAGCCATGCTGCGATCATGGACTACGAATATTTTATCGAGCAATGCCCTGAAGATCCCGCAGCAGAGCTGTTGAAAATTCAGGTCGAAGAACTCCACAAAGCGCCGCTGGTTTTCCACTGATAGCGGCGATGACAATCTAAAGAGAGAAGATGATGGAACAAAAAGTTGTTCGCGTTGGTGATATTGATGTAGCCAATGACAAGCCCTTTGTCTTGTTTGGTGGCATGAACGTACTGGAATCTCGTGATCTTGCTATGCAGATCTGTGAGAAGTATGTGGAAGTGACCGATAAACTCGGGATCCCTTATGTATTTAAGGCTTCTTTTGACAAGGCGAACCGTTCTTCTGTGCATTCCTACCGTGGTCCGGGTATGGAAGAAGGATTGAAGATCTTCCAAGAACTGAAAGATACCTTTGGTGTGAAAATCATCACTGACATCCACGAACATCACCAAGCACAGCCTGTTGCTGATGTTGTCGATGTGATTCAGTTGCCGGCTTTCTTAGCGCGTCAAACGGATTTGGTCGAGACCATGGCCAAAACCGGTGCGGTGATCAACGTGAAGAAACCGCAGTTCATGAGCCCAGGTCAAGTGGGTAACCTCGTTGAGAAATTTGCAGAATGCGGTAACGACCAAATCATTCTGTGTGAGCGTGGTGTCCTGCACGGTTACGATAACCTCATCGTAGACATGTTAGGTTTCGATGTGATGAAAAAGGCATCGAAAGGTAGCCCAATCATTTTTGATGTGACGCACGCACTGCAGTGTCGTGAAGCAAACGGTGCCGCATCAGGTGGTCGACGTGAGCAAACGGTTGATTTGGCGCGTTCTGGTCTTGCTACCGGTATTGCGGGCTTGTTCATGGAAGCACACCCAACGCCAGATCTTGCACGTTGTGATGGTCCATCGGCTTTCCCGCTGGATAAACTTGAGCCGTTCTTGCGTCAGTTGAAGCAACTGGATGACTTGATCAAAGGCTTCGAGCCCATTGAAATTAACTGATCAGGCTTGGCTATCATCCCGCATCGTGGGCTGATATCAGCAGAGAAGTGATGAGCACCTCGGTAAGTGATTGCCGAGGTGTTGTTTTATTGAGCAATATTGAGTAATTTCCCTCCTTTTATAAAAAAACGCTAAAATTAAAATTTCAGTGTTTTATTCTTCATTTGTGCTTTATTTTTATATTTAAACCTAACTTTTTACTGATAGCGTGGTTTTTACCCCCAGAGAGTCTACCGGTATTAAGTCGTAAGTCTGCCAGCTGCGTTTTGAGTATTTCCTGCTGACTATGCATACTCACCACCGATTATTATTTTGTATAGCTAGGTGGTCACGTGTCATTATCTCAAGAAACTCAGCCTGTTTGCGAAACGCAGCAAACAGTCGGCTGGAACAAGCACGATACAAGTTGGATGCTGAGTCTCTTCGGTACGGCGGTCGGGGCCGGGATCCTATTTTTGCCGATTAACGTCGGTATGGGTGGCTTTTGGTCGATGGTGATCATGGCATTGTTAGCCGGTCCAATGACGTATTTTGCTCACCGTGGTTTAGCGCGTTTTGTGCTGTCGTCTTCTCGTCCTGAATCGGATTTTACCGATGTGGTTGAAGAACACTTTGGTCAGAAAGCGGGCCGTTTGATCTCCTTGTTGTACTTCCTGTCTATTTTCCCGATTCTTCTGATTTACGGTGTGGGACTGACCAATACCGTGGATAGTTTTATCGTTAATCAGCTCGGTTGGGAAAGCCCGTCACGCATCGCGCTGTCAGGTCTGTTGGTGTTTTTGATGATTGCGGTGATGATGGCGGGTGAGCGTGTGATGTTGCGTGCCTTTGAAATCATTGTGTACCCATTGGCGGCGATTTTGGCTGGTCTTTCTTTTTACTTGATCCCATCATGGCAGTGGCCAGATCTGTCTCTAGGCATGAGCGTGCCTGCTTTTACCTTGTCGCTGTGGTTAGCGATCCCTGTGTCGGTGTTTGCCTTTAGTCATGCGGCGGCAATTTCAAGCTTTGTCCATGCGCAACGTCGTCATTACGGCCAGCAGGCAGGCGTGAAATCAGAACTGATTCTGAAGCGCACCTCGATCATGTTGATCGCGTTTGTTCTGTTCTTCGTATTTTCGTGTGTTTTGAGCATGACGCCAGCGCAGTTGCTGGAAGCGAAACAGCAGAACGTGTCTGTACTGTCTTACCTCGCCAACATCTACGAGAGTCCGTTTATTGCGCTGCTGGGGCCATTCATTGCCTTTATTGCGATTTCGTCTTCGTTCCTGGGTCACTTCATGGGCGCGCGTGAAAGCCTGAATGGCATGATGCAAAAGCAGGTGTCTTTGTCACCACGTGCGATTGATAAGCTGGGCATTGCTTTCTTGTTCTTTGCTATCTGGTTTGCTGCGGTGATGAACCCAAGCATTCTGGGGATGATGGAAGTGCTCTCGGGTCCTGTGATTGCAATGATTTTGTTCCTTATGCCAATGATTGCGGTTCTTAAGGTTGATGCATTGAAAGTGTATCGCCGCCATATGAGCACCTACTTTGTCTTGGTCATGGGTGTACTGGCCGTATCGGCGATTGTGTTTGGTTTGATCTAATATCACCTCTCTTTCCTGAGTTGAATAAAGAAAGGCTTGCCGAAAGGTGAGCCTTTTTTGTTCATTGTTCAATGCCTTTTTGGTATTCGATATTCCTTTCCGGGCTTTAATTTGCCCTGCTTTTATTATTGATAACGCTATGATTAATTGTGCTTTTTGGCTTCGGTGATGATCATTATTATAGGCGGCCGTAAATAACGGTTTCTCTCTGTTTTTATGCTAATAGCAGGGATGGAATGTCGATATAAAAAGATGAGGACGCACTCATCATATTGGGAATGAATAAAATGAAAAAATGGATGTGGGTATTGCCCCTGTGTGGTGTGTTGTCGTTACCCGCCGTGGCGGGTTGTTTTATGGGGGAAACGGATGATTCGGAGTGGATCGAGCATACCATTACGTTTTCATCACCTTTGAAGTTGGATTACAACACGCGCAACTGGGATGACATCCACCATTTTCAATTTGATTTTGGTTATGAAGAAATACTGAACCCTCGTTCATTTAGGGTGGAAGCGGAATTGGTATCCCCAATAACAGAAAAGCAAAGTATTTCTGGTCGATTAAAGGGGTCAAATAGTGCAAATGGTAGTAGCTTAAATCCTGGTCAGGGCTTCTATATGAACCTGAATGATAAGCAGTATTTTGATCGTTTGGCTGAAGGGCGTATTCATTTAGGATTGGCGCGAACAGGCTCTGATGAAGTGCTGTATCTCAAGAACATTACCGCCCGTTTTTGTGGTGAGCCCGTTGTTGTCGGTGAAAAGGTGTTTGTTGAGGCAAACAAGCATGCCATGGGTAATGGTTGGGGCGAAATGTTAACGCAAGCGGTTGATGCAGACGTGACTTACTCGCTTACGGTATTGGGTTCAGCTGCAGATGGTGATAATCAAGCCTTTGACGGCGTGAATGTGGATTATGTGGATCCGCGTTCTCGTACCCGCCATGTGCAATCCATTGTGGAAGGTAAAGAAACGTTTGTTCATACCGATGGCCACGTACGTTTTTTCTATGTGACGGATACACAGGAAAACATTGGTGGTCATACGGTTGTGCTTAAACGTGTGAATTTGGACTAATACCATAAGGAGAATGTCATGACTTATGGTATGGCGACATTACGTGTGCGTTGGGCTGCTTGCTTACGTTGTCTCATTTTCGTGGGCTTAGGGCTGACGTTACTAGGATGTGGGGATGATAAATCGGAGAGTGTTGTGCCGCCAGTAACACCTCCTCCGGTTACGCCGCCAGTGACTGAATCGCTCGTTGAGACGGTGGCTTATGTGACGCCTGTGCCTGTGGGTTATGATTCGGTGGCGTGGGAAGATGTACACAAGGTGTTTTTCGATTTTAAGCATCTTGCGATTGAGCATCCTCAATCTTTTACGGTTGAGATCACGTTGGCGAATGCCTTGACAGAAGACCAGTCATTTACAGGGCTGCTGAAAGGTGTGCCTGTGTCGGCAGAAGCGACGACAGCGCAAGGTATGAACATTACCTTATCGCTCAATGATCCGGTATACCTTGATGCTTTACGGCAAGGACGCGTGACGTTAGGCATTGGTCGTACCGGATCGACAGAATTACTACATATTAAGAAAATCAAAGCAACGTTGGTTGCACAACCGGTTGAAGCAGAAAAAGACGCTTATGATCTTAGGGTTGATAGCCGTCGATATGTCTTAGGGCGTGAGCGTTTACATCATCAGGTGGCACCGGGCGTGGTGTATGCGGTTTCAGCGGTGGAGCTTGGAAACACCTTGTCAGAGGGAGGCATGAACCGCCGCGACTCTTTGCTGAGCCGGGAGTTATTAGTGCGATACTTTGACCCGAAGACGAAGCAATGGATGGTTTCAGTCTTGGCAAGTGATTTGCCTGTCATGGTGAAGACGGCGGGAGAGATGGCCTTTTTTGTTGTGGGTACGAATCAGGCATCGGATTTTGGTGTGACCATTACACCGCTTAACGGGTCTTAATCATTGGTAGCATTGCGCGACTGTCGTGAATAAAAAAGGCGATATCTTTGCAGATATCGCCTTTTTGCGTTTTAACGTCTGACGTTCAGCGCTTACAACTTGAAGCGGTTGATTTCTTGTTGTAGCTGGTTGGACAGCTCAGACAGTTCTGCGGCTTGTCGTGCGGCAGCATCGGCTTCTTGGGCTAATGCATTTGACACGTCGCGGATCCCTTCCGTGTTGCGGGTGATCTCACTGGTGACGGAAGATTGCTCTTCCGCGGCAGAGGCAATCTGTGTGGCCATATCACTGATGTTGGTCACCGCACTGTTGATTTGTGACAGGCTGGTAGAAGCGGAGTTAGCATCGTCCACGCTGGTTTCAGCCAGGCGGCGACTGTCTTCCATGATGCCGACCGCGCGCCCCGTGGTTTGCTGTAATGTCTCAATCATCTGCTGAATTTCTTGGGTCGACGCATGGGTACGCTGACTCAAGATACGCACTTCGTCAGCAACGACCGCAAAGCCACGGCCTTGCTCGCCCGCACGGGCCGCTTCAATCGCCGCGTTCAGTGCCAACAAGTTGGTTTGCTCTGCAATGCCCTGAATGGTCGACAGAATTGTATTGATGCTTTGCGCATGGGTATTGAGTTCACGGATCACGCCCGTTGCGCTATCCACTTCACCAGCCAGACTCGAGATCGACTGTTGGCTTTGGTTAACCTGTGTCGCGCCATGCTCAGATACGTTGACAGTATCACCGGCAGTACGCGCGGTGTTGTCAGCATTACCGGCAATTTCCTGTGTCGCCGCAGCCATTTCATTGATCGCGGTAGCGACCATGTTGATTTCATCTTGTTGTTGCTGAATGCGTTTACTGCGCACTTCCGCCTGTGATGCGGTTTGATGTGCTTGTGCACTGAGTGCAAGAGAGACGTCGTTAAGCTTCATGACCATCGCATGCATGTTGCCCACAAAGCGGTTGAAGTTGTGGGCGAGCAAGCCGACTTCATCGTTACTGCGTGGGTCAAGGCGCTGTGTCAGATCCCCTTCGCCAGTGGCGATTTCTGCCAGTGCATCAGACACGCGAGTCAAATCCTGGAATAGGTAGTTCACCAACAGTGCCACCGCACCGATGACGATCAGGGTTATCACGATAGAGGTGATGATCAGCTGACGTAACAGGGAGGCATGGCTGGCTTCTTCTGTCGCGCGATCCATTTCAATACCCAGTACCCAGTCAGTATTGGGAACATTGGCAAAATAGAACAGTTTTTCTTGGTTGTTGACATGGGCGATTTCGATGCTGCCAGTTTGCGTCGATTTTTCAATCATGCCGATATTGAGCTCATTGCTCAGATGGTTGAGCGGTTGCAGTAGCAGGGACTGATTAGGATGGGCAAGAAAAGTGCTGTCCTGCTTGTTGATCAGCATCGCATAGGCATTTTTACCGGCATCTAGGTTGATCACATCGTTGATCAGTTGATCGATCAATACGTCAGCACCGACTACACCCAATAGATTGCCGTTTTTATATAGTGGCTCAGCAATGGTGATCAACAGCGCGTTGGTGATGGCATCTTGGTAAGCGTTGGTGATGATTTGCTCACGGGCACTTTGGGCATCACGGTACCACGGGCGGGTACGAGGATCGTAGTCGGCGCGGTTACGTTCTGGGTGAGAGCGGTACATGTCACCAGCGGGTGTGCCGAAGTAGATGTCGTCAAAGCCACCGGCATTACGTGCCTGTTGCAGGTAAGGCACTTTGTCAGTGGCTTGGCTATAAGGATTGAACGCAGAGGCGATATTACGGCGAATTTTCACCCAATCCGTGATGCCAGCACTGGCGGCATCGGCCAGGCTATCTGCGCGGGCATAAATACCATTACGGTTTTGTTCAAACAGTTGACCCGCTGCGATCCAAGTCAGAGCTGAGGCCATAATGACCACAGCGGACAGGCTTGCACCGATCAATTTTTGTTTTAAGGTCAGCGTCATAGCTTCTTTTTTATCCTTGTGGGGAATTTTGCACTGGATGGTATAGTCTTGTAGGGATTTTCGCACGGGTAAGTGCTAGGTATTCCTTGTATGCATGTGTACTTTTCATGTTAGTGTGATCGAAGACACATTTATCGTTTTTTTCTGTAGCGTGTAATCAGTCATTTTTTGGTAGAAGAAATGCACAATGTTGAAGTGAAAATGGTTGGAATGGATTGTCTTTTTTAGATGTTTAGACGTCTATAAGTTGACTGCGATAGCAGCAACAATTAGTCTAAGCCATCAATTTACAATAGATGTCCTGTAGTCATCATGTCGAACAAAACACAACCATCAGCAACAGAGCCTTCGCCGTCGGCCTTGGCCTTACTCCCTCTGGGAATATTCCTTGCACTCTTTATTGGTGTAGGGGTTTACTTGACATTACAAGGCGTTGATTTTGCCTTTTATCAATTGCCCGCGCCAGTCGCCGTATTGCCTGCTGTGGTCGTGGCGATTTTGTTGAGTAAAGAAAAACTCAATAAAGCGATTGAGCAATTTTTGCGTGGTGTCGGTCATAGCGACATCATTGCGATGTGTATGATTTACTTGCTTGCAGGTGCCTTCGCCTCAGTCGCGAAAGCGACCGGTGGTGTGGATGCCACGGTGAACCTTGGCCTTGCCATGTTGCCTGCGAGCATGATCCTGCCGGGGATCTTTGTGATTTCTGCGTTTATTGCCACCGCAATGGGCACCTCAATGGGGACGATTGCGGCTGTGGCACCTGTGGCGTTGGGCATTGCCCAAACCGCAGGAATGGACGTCGCTCTTACTGCGGGTGTGGTACTGAGTGGCGCTATGTTTGGTGATAACCTTTCTATTATCTCTGATACCACCATTGCATCAACCCGTTCTCAAGGTTGTCAGATGAAAGACAAGTTCCGCGAGAATATCCGTATCGCGTTGCCTGCCGCGATCGCCGCGATGGCGCTATTCTTGTTCAGCAGCACACCAACGGACTTGCCAGCGACCACCCAGATTGAATGGCTAAAAGTCGTGCCATATATCACCATCTTGGTGTTGGCGGTATCGGGTATGAACGTGTTTGTTGTGTTGAGCTTGGGGATTGTCCTTGCTGGTGGTATCGGTCTGATTGCGACTGAAACGTACGATCTGACCACCTACGGCAAAGACATTTATGCAGGCTTTGGCAACATGCAGGAAATCTTTCTGTTATCGATGCTGATCGGTGGTATGGGTGAGCTGATGCGCCGTCAGGGTGGCTTGGCGTACCTGACACAATTGGTGAGCCGTGTGATCCGCCTGTTCAGTAAGCAGCACAGTGAAGGTCAGAATCTACGTGCGAGTGAATTGGGTATTGCGGGCTTGGTGAGTATGACCAACTGCTGTACGGCGAACAATACCGTTGCGATCATTGTCTCGGGTGGTGTGGCACGTGAATTGGCGGAAGAAAATGGCGTCACGCCGCGTCGTTCAGCCAGTTTGTTGGATATCTTCTCTTGTGTGGTACAGGGGCTGTTGCCTTACGGAGCACAAGCGTTGTTGCTGGGATCCGTTTTCAGCTTGTCACCGCTTGAGGTGGTCTCGCACTCTTACTACTGCTTGTTCTTGGCCGTGGCAGCCATTGTTGCCATTTTCTTGAAGCACCCATCGAGTAAGCTTGCTGCTGCGTAATGGTTCATCCTTACGTCACGTTTGAAGCTACGTTTGAAAAAGCAAGAGGCCTCACTTCGGTGGGGCTTTTTTACGTCGATAGAAAAGATACCGGCGTCGAAGTGGGGGCTTTTTTCGTTGTGGATAGAGTGGGAAGGTGATCCCGATAACAGAATCTCGGATGCTGTTTAGTGCGATTGGCACTGTTACGTAAAATAGAATAAATAATAAAAAGCAACGTTCAAACAATAAGGATAAGCCACTCATGGCAGAGCATTTTTGGATTAAAGCAGGGCTGGCAGCAGCCATTTTGGCGGGATTAACAGGGTGTGCGGGCTCCGCTGATGTTACGGCACCTGTGTGGCAAGCGGATCAAACCTATAAATTCACCATTTTGCATACCAATGACCATCACGGCCGCTTTTGGCAGAACAACCATGGTGAGTATGGTATGGCGGCTAGAAAAACCTTATTGGATCAGTTGCGTACCGAGATCGCTGCCGAAGGGGGGACGTCATTGTTACTGTCTGGGGGCGATATTAATACCGGTGTGCCTGAGTCGGATTTGCAAGATGCTGAGCCGGATTTTAAAGGGATGAACCTGCTGGGTTACGATGCGATGGCCTTGGGTAACCATGAATTTGATAACCCGTTAGACGTGTTGCGTAAGCAAGAAGCATGGGCGGAGTTCCCGATGCTGTCAGCCAACATTTATGACAAAACCACCGGTAAACGTTTATTCCAGCCGTACCAAATCTTTGAGCAGCAAGGGCTGAAGATTGCGGTGATCGGTTTGACGACCGAAGACACAGCGAAAATCGGTAACCCGGAATACATCGGCGGCGTGGAGTTCCGCGATCCGAAAGTGGAAGCCAAAGCTCTTATCGCTGAATTAGAGCAAACGGAAAAGCCAGATGTGATCATCGCCGCGACCCACATGGGTCACTATGCTGATGGTCAGCGTGGTGTGAATGCCCCTGGCGATGTGGCATTAGCGCGCTTTATGGAGCCCGGTAAGCTGGACATGATTGTGGGTGGTCACTCACAAGAGCCGGTGTGTATGGAAGGCCCGAATCTGTACAACAAGAATTTTAAACCAGGCGATGCTTGCCAGCCGGATCAGCAAAACGGCACGTGGATTGTACAGGCTCACGAGTGGGGTAAGTACGTCGGCCGTGCCGACTTTGAATTCCAAAACGGCGAGTTGCGCATGGTCAGCTATGATCTGATCCCGGTGAACCTGAAGAAGAAAGTGACTTTGCCGGATGGGTCTAAACAGCGTGTGTTTATTCAAGACGAAATTGCGCAAGATGCCGATGTAAAAACCTTCTTGCAACCGTATCAGGAACAAGGCCAAGAACAGTTGAATGTGAAGATTGCCCAGTCTAACGGGAAGTTGGAAGGGGATCGCGATGTCGTGCGCTTTGAGCAGACCAATTTAGGTCGCTTGATTGCGGCTTCGCACATGGCGCGCGCAAAAGCGGATTTTGCCGTCATGAACTCCGGTGGTGTCCGAGCTTCCATTGAAGGAGGAGATATCACTTATAAAGATGTGCTGACCGTTCAGCCGTTTGGCAACATCCTGACTTATACCGACATGACCGGCGCAGAAGTGTTGGATTACCTGAATGTTGTCGCCACCAAGCCGGTGGATTCAGGGGCGTATGCGCAGTTCTACGGTATTTCGATGACGGTGAACGATGGGAAAGTCAGTGAGGTGACAATGGGTGATGAAGCACTGAATCCGGCAGAAACGTATCGACTGACTGTTCCGAGTTTTAATGCGGCTGGTGGGGACGGTTATCCGAAACTGAGCGATCACCCTGGGTATGTGAATACCGGCTTTGTGGATGCGGAAGTGTTGAAAGAATACTTGGAAGCCAATAGCCCAATTGACGTGAATGCGTTTGCGCCTCGTGGTGAGATGACGTATCGCTAAGTCATGCATCAGTTGCAAGAGTAACGACTAAGAAAACGCCTCGGGTTAACCGAGGCGTTTTTGTTTGTCCATTTCTTTTATGTGAGTAACCTTACTTTGATTATATGGCGGGTATTTTATATTGGGGCTAACAGGTGCTTAGGCTATATTGGCTTTTTGATAGAGAAGTGGATCTGTTATGACGCCTGCTATTGACCTTGCGAAGAAAAAGAAAGTTGCCCACACCATTCACCAGTATCAACATGATCCGGCGAACACCAATTTTGGGTTAGAAGCGGCAGAGGCATTAGGACAAGATCCGAAAAAAGTATTTAAAACCTTGTTGTTTGCCTTGAACGGCGATCCAAAGAAACTGGCCGTGGCGATTGTACCTGTGGCTGGCCTGCTGGATTTGAAAGCAGCAGCGAAAGCAGCGGGGGGGAAGAAAGCCGACATGGCCGATCCCCATTTGGCTGAGAAAACCACCGGTTATATCGTCGGGGGGATCAGCCCATTAGGCCAGAAGAAACGTCTGCCAACATTTTTGGACAGCAGCGCTGAGCAGCTTGAAACTATCTGTGTCAGTGCGGGGCGTCGTGGTCTGGAAATCGAATTGGCACCGGCTGACTTACTGACGCTGACGGGCGGTAAGTTTGCTGCACTTGCTAAATAGCAAACCGAGTAAGGTGGCTGAGGGACAGTGATGGATCACATCAATCTGAATTTATTGCGGACACTGCAGATCTTGCTGGAAGAGCGTCATGTGAGTCGCAGTGCTGAGCGCTTGTGCCTGACACAGTCAGCGGTCAGCCGGCAATTGACGCAGTTGCGGGCAATGTTTGCTGACCCCTTGTTGATCCGTGAAGGCAATGGCTTGGTGTTAACGGTAAAAGCCAGCCAGCTTAAACCGCGTATTGATCAGATATTGACAGATTGCGGTGATTTGCTGGTGGATCCCACATTCAGTCCTGAACTCTGGAAAGGGGCAATGGTGATGGCCTCGTCAGATTACGTGGCACAATATATTTTACCGGATATTGTGGTGCAATTACGACAGCAGGCGCCCGCGTTAACCTTGCATTATCAGCTTTGGCAACCGGCACAAATTGGTCAGTTAGCGGAGCTGAACATTCAGCTGGTATCGACGATGCTGCCTGCTATTCCGGATGGCTTGTGTGGCGCTCAGATTGGGGCGGATTTTCCGGTGGTGGTGATGCACAATCAGCATCCTCTGGCGACGTTACCGGCGCTTTCGGCTAGTGATCTTTCTTTGTACCCTCATGTTAAGGTGTCTGCAGGTGGGGATAAAGACAGCTTTGTAGACGGTGCATTGCGCGCACTGGGTTTGCAGCGAGAGGTACGTTTATCCGTCCCGTTTTTCAGTGCCGCGTTTAATACGGTTTGCCGAACGGATATGTTGATGGTGATCCCGCAGCATATTGCCCATAACATGCAAGCACATTTTCCCCTGAGCTATAAACCTATGCCACTGGTGACGACAGAGCACCGCTATTGGTTGCTATGGCACCCGCGTTATGATGCCGACCCCGCACACCGCTGGTCGCGGGAACAAATTCTGACGGTATTGCGCGATTCTATGTATTCCATGTAAATCCTATCTATAGGCTATGATTTTAATGCATTGCCACGATGATTTCTTTTGATTTCCACGAATAGTGCGTCATTGCTACAGTAGCGCCATTACTTAAGGAGAACGGCAATGACTTTCACGGTTTGGCTTTCGTTATTAATGGTTTGTATGCTCGGTGCAATGTCACCCGGGCCAAGTTTGGCGGTGGTTGCTAAGCACAGTTTATCGGGGGGACGCGTTCATGGGTTGGTCACGTCATGGGCACACGCGATGGGTGTGGGCGTGTATGCCTTACTGACCTTACTCGGGCTAGCTTTAGTCCTGCAGCAGTCCCCAATGTTATTTGATGTGATCACTTATACCGGTGCGGGTTATCTGGCGTATTTAGGCGTGAATGCATTGCGTTCAAAAGGCGGTGTCGCTGCGAAGTTAGCGGCGGGTCAGCCAAGCACCTTACTTGAAGCCGCGCGTGATGGCGTGATGATTTCATTGCTGAACCCGAAGTTGGCGCTGTTCTTTTTGGCCTTGTTCAGCCAGTTTGTGGCGGTTGGCACCGAGTTCAGTAGCCGTGCCATTATTGTCGCCACGCCATTGTTGGTGGACGGTTTATGGTACACCTTGATTGCGTTTGTGCTGTCTAACCCACGCGTGCTCGATAAATTACGCACCAAAGCCCAGTTGATTGATCGCCTTTCTGGCGTTGTCTTGATTTTATTGGCTGTACGTGTCGTGATGCAGGCATAGCGTCGATTGGCGGCTTCGGCATTGGAATCAAAAAAGGAGCCTCAGGCTCCTTTTTGTCGATTAGTTCTCGCTGTACGCTAGCCTTGGCGCTTACTGTGGCGCTCTCGGTTTTCCAGCTTCTTTTCTGGACTCTTCTTTAGCATGACATACAACGCACCATTGCCCCCATGTTGGCGTAAGGCGGAATGGAAACACATGACATCCCCGATTTGCGCCAACCATGTGCTGACATAGCTTTTCATCATTGCGGGGGGATTGGATTTTTCGCCTTTACCGTGCACGATGATCACGGTACGAATATCCATACGCTGGCATTGGCGTAGGAAGTGAAGCATTTCATCGCGCGCTTCTCTCAGGGTTTTACGATGTAAATCAAGCCGCGCGTGGATGTCATATTTCCCCAGTCGCAGCTTTCTGAATACCCCCTCTTGCACACCGTCACGTTTGAATTCAATCAACGCATCGGGTTTGACCATGTTGGCATAATCCAGCGATAAATAGTCAGAATCACTGTCAGAGAGTGTTTGCGCTGCCAAACGACGCGCAAGCTGTGCCTCTGTGGTGTGGTGTTGAGCAGAAAGTGTGACGGTATCTTGTTGGATAGGAGCGACATCCGCCATCATTTCACGAAAGATATCGCGTTCATCATTATCAGACATGATCATTCAAGGTGTGGGTGTACAGGGTTGTAATTATACCCATTTCTTGAAGATAGAAAAAATAAAACCAGAATCAACACTGGCAGGTTGACCCTGGCGCAAGCAGGTGGCTTGACGAAATGGTGCTAGTGAGGAGACGGAGCAGACAGCACTTTGTAGACAAAGAAACCGCCAAAAAATAGCATTAAGCCTAACGCCCCAAAGATGACGATCATTGATGAAAGGCCCACGGCGTTGCCGAAAAGCAGGTCTAGCCAAAAATCCATAATAACTCCTTTGGTACGCGACAATGAGGGCAATCATAACGAATGATGCATTTTTGTTGCGATGATCTGGATCAATGGTGGTGAGTTTGTAGCGATTTGGTGTTTGCGTGTGTGGCGCTGATCGTTTTTTCGTCTTCATTGGTGCTTCTTCGAGCAATTGAATCGTGAAATGGAAAAAAACGGGTTTTACACTTGCCAAATTTCTACGGCTGAGTAATATAAGCGACCTCGGCAACGTTGATGTTGTCGGCAAGTAATCAGTTTTAATAACTTTTTACGCAAGTCGGTGAATAGCGCAGTTAGGAAGGGCATCTCTGCTTTTCGGTAACAGCGGACCAGAGGGTCGGGAGTTTCTTATTCCTTGAACTTCAATTGGCCTCATCATCGACGCAGAATCAAACGTAGTGGTTTGAAAAAACCGTTATGTATGTCGGTGAATAGCGCAGCTTGGTAGCGCATCTGGTTTGGGACCAGAGGGTCGGGGGTTCGAATCCCTCTTCACCGACCACTATTTAAACRTAGTGGTTTGYAAAAACCGTTATGTATGTCGGTGAATAGCGCAGCTTGGTAGCGCATCTGGTTTGGGACCAGAGGGTCGGGGGTTCGAATCCCTCTTCACCGACCACTATTAAACATAGTGGTTTGYAAAACCGTTATGTATGTCGGTGAATAGCGCAGTTAGGAAGAGCATCTCTGCTTTTCGGTAACAGCGGACCAGAGGGTCGGGAGTTTCTTATTCCTTGAACTTCTTGGCCTCTTCAYCGACCACTATTAAACATAGTGGTTTGYAAAAACCGTTATGTATGTCGGTGAATAGCGCAGCTTGGTAGCGCATCTGGTTTGGGACCAGAGGGTCGGGGGTTCGAATCCCTCTTCACCGACCACTATTAGAAGCCTCAGTCGAAAGACTGGGGCTTTTTTACGTCTGTCGAAAGGGCGTTTGAAAACCGTTACGGATGTCGGTGAATAGCGTCGTTTGGTTGCGCATCTCTGATCGTGTGTAGAGGTGGACCAGAGGGTCAAGGGTTCCTGATTGATTCGGAGCATGGCCTCTTCTCCGAGCACAACCTTGAAAATACTATTGAAGCCCAGGCTGGGCGCCCCCGACAAAAGACTGGGGCTTTTTTACGTTTGTCAGAAAGTGGTTTGTGAAAAGCGTTATGTTTGTCGGTGAGTAGCGGAGTGTGGTTGCGCATCTCTGATCTTGGGTAGAGGCGGACCAGAGGGTCGGGGGGTCCTGATTTATTTCGAGCGCGGCCTCTTCACCGAACATACACCCAAATATTTAATCGAAGCCTCAGTCGAAAGACTGGGGCTTTTTTACATCTGTTATTTGCAAAAATCGTTATGTATGTCGGTGAGTTACGCCGTTTAGGATATATCCCTTATTCTCTGCCCACTTTTTACATGAAAGCCTCGTCAGAAATGACGAGGCTTTTTGCTTTCTGGGTGTTGGTGTTTACTGATTTATTACGCTTTTGGGCTTTGCCGCGACATCCACAAGGTGTGGCCAGCCAAGGTCACAACAATGATTGCCGCGCCCATCGCGACCTCTTTGGAAGGGGCATCGCCGAGAAACCACCAGACCAGTAATGGGCCGAAGAGGATTTCCAGCAGCAAGATCAAACTGGCTTCAGCCGCTGGCAGGTATTTGGGGCCAAGGGAGATCAGCAAGAGTGAAAATGGCACGACACCCGCACACAGTAAGACGGTGTAAAGGGCTTCGGAGGATGAGAGTGAAAAGGGTTGAGCGCCAGCCAATAGCGAAATGATTGCGGTAAAGCAGCCGGCGTAAATCAAAAAGACGTTTGCATATTGGGCTTTTGTCTTGCGGAGCATGATGAGATACACCGACATGGAAACGGCGGTGACCAGTGCGAAGGTATCTCCTTTTAATTCGGCAGGGCTGGCTTGACCGGCAAATACGAGCCAGATGCCGCCGACCGCGATAACAATGGCCAACATCGTCGCTTTATCTAATCGTTCTCCCAGCCAGAAAAACGCCAGAATGGCGGTGATCATCGGCGCGGTATTGGCGATGACCAAGGTACTGGTGACTTCGGTACTGTCGATGGAAAACACAAAGCAGATGGTGGAGGCAGAAAACAGCAGTGCGACCAGCAGGGTGCTGAGGGCCGGACGCAAACCATGCTTGATGATGACAGTGCGATCTTGGTGCCATTGCACGGTGAACAGCACGATGGCAGGCAACAGACCGCGCCAGAATATCAAGGTCCACTCGTGGCCATCAATGAGGCGCACGAGCAGGCTGTCGAAACTTAAAATCATGACCCCGAGTAGGGTGTAAACCCGTCCGCGTTGTCTATCGTCGAGTGTATCCAATAACGTCATGGTGGTGCTCGCTGTCTGATGGTCGCGTGTTATTTACAGTGAACGTTTGTGCCCTGAGTGAGCAAGGAAACGTCAAACCCTTGCTGTGCCAACAGAGCAGGCACGCCTTGCTTGCCGAACAGGTGCATGGCGCCGACGACGACAACAAAATTCCCGTGTTGATACGCGGGCGCATGGGTTAACTGTGTCGCCCAGTCGTGATTACGCTTCTTGATCAATACATCGTCGGTGTGCGCGTCATATTGGCTGTCATCGACTAACTCTAGCAGTTGTTGCTCATCACCGGCTTTCCAGGCCGCTAACAAGCAGTTGAGTTGCGATTGCATGTCATCCCATTCATTGATGGTGCTTAACAGTAAATCTTTACCGTGATCGTCCAGCGTTTCCAGCAGGCGAATTTGTTGCGCGAGGCTTTCGAGTTCCATTACCGGTAACTTCTGGGCTTTGGCGCGTTTAAGCAATGTGACATCAATGCCTTTGTCTGCGGAGAGGCCCGCTTGTGTCGCCATGGTCATTTGCAGGGTAATGGCACTGAGCCAAGGGGGTGATTGCAAGAGTGGCTCGCTGGGCAGGGAGAGCTTATTCGCCAGTGTGCTCAGGTTGTGTTGCTCTGCGGATGACAATAAGCGTTGTGTGGCGGGAATGGTGGGGTCGAGCGTCGGGGTGAACGGTTGCAGAATATCTGCTTCTACCACCAGCGCATCCGCCTGTTGCCAGCGTTGTAAAAACGCCGAGGGTAGCGGATAGAAATCGGCAGAGCCAACATGGATAGCCCCTAAAAAGGTAAAGTTGCGATCGCCTTTTTCGGCCAGCCAGACCATCGGCTCGGCGGCGGCGTGTGCAGAGAAAAAAGGCAGAAGCACGAAAGCGTGCGCGAATATTTTCTTGAGAAAAGAGAGAGACATAATCACCGTTTATACATGACGCGAAGACCATTCAGTCTTCAAGGTATAGCAGTCTGCGTTGTGATTCAATGCGTGAGGGGGTATGTACAGTACCTGTCCGGCCAGATAGCCGGACAGAACCGTAAAGTAGCGCTTACTTCCTGCTGTCAGGGTGTAACCAGAACCACCAGATAATAAGCCCAATCAGGAACAAGCCAAGAATTGCTGTCATGTTAGTCATCCTTCTGTGATGAACGTGTACGGCTGGGCGACGTAATGCCTGACGGGGTAAATAACCGTAGTCGATTTGCGTTACTCACCACCGTGATAGAAGACAGCGCCATTGCCGCGCCTGCGACCACTGGGCTCAGTAGCGCACCGGTAAATGGGAAAAGCACACCGGCAGCAATAGGGATCCCGAGGCTGTTATAAATAAAGGCCCCGAACAAATTCTGCTTCATGTTTTTCAAGGTGGCACGAGACAGTTGGATCGCATCGGCCACGCCATGTAACGAGTGACGCACCAAAGTCAGTTGCGCACTTTCAATGGCCACATCACTGCCACTGCCCATCGCAATGCCGACTTCTGCTTGTGCCAGTGCCGGCGCATCGTTGATGCCATCACCCACCATGGCGACTTTTTTTCCTAGTTGCTGCAAGCGCTGTACCTCGGCGGCTTTGCCATCCGGCAGTACCCCGGCAATGACTTGCGTGATCCCCGCTTGTTGAGCGATTGCCTTGGCGGTGGCTTCAATATCACCGGTCAGCATGACTACGTCCAGCCCCATGGCTTGCAGGCGTTCAATCGCCGCAATGGAGTCATGACGCAGTGGATCGCTGACCCCGAGGATCCCGGCTAACTGACCATCAATGGCGACATAAATCGGTGTGATCCCTTGATGACTGATGGTGTCAGCATCATCTGCGGATGCTGAAAAATCCACGCCGTGCTGTTCCAGCAAGCGTTTATTCCCCAATAACAGCGCATGGCCATCCACTTCCCCTGAGATCCCAAATCCCGGTGTGGCATGAAATTGCTCGACGGGTTGTAGGGGCAAATCTGCCGCTTTGGCGGCGTCGATAATTGCACGGCCTAACGGGTGCTCAGAGCCTTGTTCAAGGCTGGCGGTTAATTGCAGAACCTGCTCAGCGCTGAAGCCGTGGTAGTGCGTTTGAGTCACGAGCTGAGGCTTGCCTTCTGTCAGGGTGCCTGTCTTATCTAGCACGACCGTATCGACGTCTGCGGCCACTTGTAGCGCTTCTGCGTTACGAATTAATACCCCGTACTCTGCGGCGCGACCGATCCCCACGGTGACGGACATCGGGGTGGCGAGTCCTAATGCACACGGACAAGCAATGATCAGTACCGTGGTGGCGGTGACCAGCATGTAGCTGGACGATGGATCAGGCCCAAAGTAGTACCAAACCATGGCGGTCAGTACCGCAATGATCATCACGGTCGGGACGAAAATAGACGAAATAGTGTCTGCTAAACGCGCCAGCGCGGGCTTGCTGCTTTGCGCTTGGCGAACTAACTCAATGATCCGCGCGAGCATGGTATCGCGACCAATTTTTTCGGCCGTGAACAGCAGGGTACCGTGTTGGTTTATCGTCCCCGCATGCACGGTATCACCAGCCTGCTTGTTCGCGGGTAGCGGCTCACCGGTCAGCATCGATTCATCAATGTAGCTTTGCCCTTGCACAATGGTGCCATCCACCGGCACTTTGCTGCCGGGGTATAAACGAACTGACATGCCCGTTTGAACGTCAGCCAGTGGCACTTCGCGTTCTTCGCCGTTTTCCACAATGACGGCCGTAGGCGGCTGTAAATCCATAAGCTGCTCAAGGGCTTTTGAAGTACGACTGCGTGCACGGGCTTCTAACGCATGGCCCAAGGTGATCAAGCCTAAGATCATCGCGGAGGCTTCAAAGTACACGTGACGCGCTTGCATTGGCAGGAGATCCGGCGCAATGACCACCAACATGGAATAGAGCCACGCCGCGCCAGTGCCCAGAGCCACCAAGGTGTCCATGGTGGCACGGTGGTGCTTGAAGGCTTTCCAGGCATTCACAAAGAAATGGCGACCAATGGTCAGTAACAACACCAATGTCAGAATGCCAACCAGTCCCCAGCCGATTTGGCTGGCGGTGGAGGTGATCATCATGCTGCCGCCGAACACGCCCCACGCCATGAGCGGGATACCGACACCAAGGCCTATATAGGCATTACGCATGTGTTGGCGATAAATCTGGGCGTTTTGAACTTGTTGGCGTTCACGGCGGGTCTGTTCGTCTTCCGATAATTCGGCGCCATAGCCTGCCGCATCTACCGCATGAATAATGGCACTGGCATCCACCTCGCCGCTGACCAAGGCTGTGCGTTCAGCCAAGTTCACGTTGGCGGTATTCACACCGTCAACGGCACGGATCGCTTTTTCTACCGATGCCACACAACTGGCACAGGTCATGCCTGACAAAATAAACTGCTGGGTTTGCGTGCCCGATACGGCTTCCGATTGTTCCGTCGGCGGGGTGATGGCCTCTTTCGCTGCCTCGTCCTCGGCGTTCTCGATCGTATTTGGAGCGGCCACAGACGCATGCTCAGGCACATTTTCTGGTACGGAGAACCCCAGCGAGGTGATCACGGCAACCACTTCGGCCAGACTCAGGCGGGTGGTGATAGATAAATGGGTTGTCGTGGTATGAAAGTCCGTGACAGCGGAATTTGATTCCAGCACGGCGTTAACCTTGCCCACGCATTTGCCACAAGAAAGCCCCGCCAACGGCAATTCGTAATGAAAGCCTGCTTCATAGCCTAACTCTTCGATCGTGTTGATCGCGGTGTCGGGGGCGAGATCGCCGTGGATCACTGCGTGTTGTGTATCCACCGAAACGGACGTGACATCGGGTAACGCAGTCAGTGCTGCTTGGATTTTTCCGGCACAGTTCATACACCGTACCTTGCCTAATGAAAGGGTAAATTCAGCCATAATAGCGCCTCTATGCACAAAGCATGATAACGAAGATGGCTCATAATAAAGCTTCCATCAACTGGAAGGTCAATGTTTTTATCAATGTGGCCGTTGATTATTGCTAAAGGGTTGAGGTTCCGGCGTGAAGCACAAATAATAAAGAAAGTATCGGTTGTAACCTGCCGTGAAAGGCAAGGCGAGTTTTATGAATATCAGTGACATTGCACAACGCACCGGATTGACCGCCAAAACAATCCGTTTTTATGAAGAAAAAGGCATTATTTCTCCGCCAGACAGGGCGGCAAACGGTTATCGGCAGTACCATCAGCAACATGTGGATGAACTGCATTTGATCCGCCGCTCACGGCTGGTGGGATTCACGTTGGATGAGAGCCGAGAATTATTGGCCTTTTCCCGCGATCCACAGCGACGCAGTGCGGATGTGAAGCAAAAAGCGGAGCTGAAGCTGGTGGAAATTGATGAAAAAATCAATGAACTCTTGCAGATGAAGCAAACGCTGGAAGCATTAACGGCACAGTGCCCGGGTGATGAAGGGGCGAGTTGTCCCATTATTGAAGGCTTGTGCCAACACAAAAAATAGCGGTGTGGGCGATCACGTCTGTGCCGATTTTGTCACCGGCCGGGAACGGGCTTCCCGGCCGATGTATAGCGAGCCGAGTGGGGGCGGCTTGCTTTGCTTAATACCGTATTAGTACAGCAGTGAATACAGCTGACGACGGTATGTGCTTGCCAGTGCATTGCCTTGGCCTAACGCCGCGAGAATATCCATCATGGTTTTCTTCGCATTGCCGTCGGCAAAGTTCAGGTCTTTGCGTAGCAGGCCAATCAGTAGCTCCAGTGCTTCTTCCGCACGATCCACTTGGCTGTACTGTACGGCTAATTCAAATGCCAGCGTAAGGTTGGTTGGCTCTGCCGCCAATTTCTCTTCTAACAAGCGGATCTCAGGGGAATCTGCCGCTTGTTTGTGCAACTCTAACTTCGCCATTAATCCTTTGTATTTCGCATCCTGATCTTGCATTAAAACGGTGGCCAGAATGGCTTCCGCTTCGTCATACAGCTTGGTTTCAATCAGACATTCGGCCACGGCCAGTTTGACTACCGCGTGTTCACCAAAGGTCGCGGTGAGGGGACGTAGTAAGGTCAGGGCTTCGGTATATTGTTGATTTTCGACTTTCTCTAAGGCGTCTTTTAACGCGAGTTCGTCCTGACTTGGCAGGTATTTTTTGAGCATCTCACGCAGTGATTGTTCGGTTTGCGGACCGGCCATGCCATCAATAGGACGACCGTCTTTAAACAGGGCGATTGTTGGCAAGCTTTGTACGCCAAATTGACCCGCAACCATCGGTTGTGCTTCACAGTTCAGGGTTGCCATCGTCAGCATGCCCGGGTATGACGCCACGATGTTTTCAAGCAGATGATTGATTTCCCGGGTTTCTGGCATGGATGGCGCCCAGAAGCTGATCACCACGGGCGTTTGCATTGATTGCTCAATGACCTGTTGAAGGTTTTGTTCGTTCAGTTCGATAGCAAGTGGCTCGTACATGGATTTATCTTCACTCCCTGCGCAGTGGTCGTGGATGGAATAGGAAACCGATATAGACAATGCCTAAAGGTCAGTATTATCACTAGTTATGGGGGGAGACGTGCAGGATTTCAAGGTATCTGTGATGAGGAAGGTGTGAACGGTATCAGGAAATAAAAAAGGAGAGCACGTGCTCTCCTTTTTTATTGAAACGTCAACATTAATGCGAGTGTCACGCAGACACAGAGAAGATTAATTTGGCGCAATGTCATGACTACACCTTATTTTGTTTTGTTAATGTTTTTATTGTTCAGGGGGCAAGTGAACGCAGGGTAGGGACCGCTTTCAGCTTACCTGATTAAGATAACCTTGGTATGTGACACTAATATGACGTTTCTTTGTTTTTTCGGGGAATTTCTTACAGGGTGAAATCAACGCGCTGTTTTTGCTAATTAGACGTGGTGATATGCTGTCTTTTTGATCGTGAACTTCTGTGTTTATTGTTAATTAATAGCCAGTTATGTAAAAGCCAGCACAATGGCTGGCTTGATTGAAAAATAGACACGCTGTGAGTTAGGTACTTTTTTTCAGCAGTTTATCGAGCCATTGCGTAGGGAGAATGCGGCGTAAGAAGCCAAACAGGTAAGTAGGCTGCGTCACATAGTATCGCGGGGCCGGATGGGCACTGTTGATGATCGCTTGTAATGGTTTAAATACGGCCTCGGGGCCTAGCGTAAACGCATTGGACGGGGTGTCTTTGCCCAGCCGAGACAAGGTCTGCAGATAGTTGTCGTGATGGCGTGAGGTGTTGATATCGATGTACTGCTCAAAGCGGGCTTTTGCATTGGCGCGAAATTGGCTTTCAATCGGCCCAGGTTCGATCAGGCTGACATGAATGGGGGTATCTGACAGCTCTAAGCGCAGGGTATCGGTATAGCCTTCAAGGGCAAACTTACTGGCGTTATACGCGCCGCGGTAGCGCATCGCGACCAGTCCCAGTACTGAGCTGTTTTGCACAATCTTGCCATGGCCTTGTTTGAGCATCAGGGGGATTACGGCTTTAGTGAGGTGGTGCCAACCAAAAAAGTTGCTGTTGAATTGCTGACGCAGTGCGTCGGTCGGCAAATCTTCCAATGCGCCGGGTTGCCCGTAAGCGGCATTGTTGAACAACACATCCAGTCGTCCGCCAGTCAGGATCAGTGCGTCAGCTAAGCCTTGCTCAATGGAGGTTTCATCATCCATATCAAGCTGCACACAGAGCAAGCCTTCGTCTTGTAAGCGCGCGACATCCTCGGGTTGACGGCAACTGGCCACCACCACATAGCCCGCCTTGTGAAGCGCATGGGCACAATAGTAGCCGATCCCGGTACTGCAACCTGTCAGTAAAAGCGTGGTGGTCATGGTGTATTCCTAGGGTAAGTCAGACGGTGCGCTGGCAGCGCGTGATTGAACATGGGATGACAGGTGCGGCGCCATTTCTGTCGCCATGAATTGGGCAATCCACGGTTGTGCATCTGCTTTCGGGTGCAGGCCGTCTTCCATCATCCATTCTTGGCGAAGAATGATGTGTTCAAGGAAGAAGGGCAGCAGCGGGACTGACATCTCGTCACTCACGTCTTGAAACACATTGGCAAAGTGGGCGCTATAGCGTTTGCCGTAATTTGGCGGTACAACTATCTGCATCAGCAAGGGTTTGGCCCCTGCCGCGTTGATCTGAGTGATCATGTTGGCCAGATTATTGCGTATAGTTGAGGGAGGAAACCCGCGCAAGCCATCATTGGCACCGAGCTCGATCATCACATAATCCGGTTGATGGGTCGTGAGCAGGGCGGGAAGGCGAGCCAGCCCGTTACCGGTGGTATCACCCGAAATACTGGCGTTGATCACCGTTACTGTGTGTCCTTTTTTTTGCAGCTGCGCTGGCAGCAAGCTTGGCCAGCTCTGTTCTGCGGCCATGCGATAACCGGCACTGAGGCTATCGCCCAATACCACAAGGGTCGCTGCAACACTTTGCGACGAAAAGATCACAAAAAGCATTACTGAAAGGAATCGTATCATGTCTACATCCGTGATTAAGGCGGTCTCTGTATCCAAACAGGTGACGACAGCATCGTCGTCACTGACCATTCTGCAGGATGTTTCGCTTGAGGTCGAGCAGGGCGAAGCGATTGCGTTGGTTGGTGTCTCAGGGGCGGGCAAATCGACCCTGATGACGTTACTGGCCGGGCTCGATACCCCCTCGCAAGGACGCATTGAATTATTGGGGCAATGTATTTCCAGCATGGATGACGAAGCCCGTGCAGCACTGCGCAGTGCCTCTATTGGTTTTGTATTCCAGAGTTTCTTATTGATCCCTTCGCTCTCCGCGTTGGAAAACGTGTTGTTGCCCGCCCTGATCAAGGGGGAGGTGGCCGATGAAGCACGGGCACACGCGTTATTGGCCCAAGTGGGGTTAGCGGGGCGAGAAAGCCATTTACCGTCTCAATTATCCGGCGGGGAGCAACAGCGGGTTGCGTTGGCGCGTGCTTTCATGACTCGTCCCCATATTTTGTTTGCCGACGAGCCCACGGGAAACCTTGATCAGCATACCGCAGCCACCGTGATTGAATTGCTGTTTGCTTTAAATCGCGATCATGGTACCACTTTGGTATTGGTGACCCACGATCCGCAATTGGCACAACGCTGTGACCGCACATTGACCCTTGAGGGTGGGAGCATGGTGGCCGCATGACCGAGATCAGTACCCCGACCGACTCGCCCCGACCGGTTTATCGTGGGTTATTAACCAAGTGGAGTTGGCGTGAATTGTGGCAAGGACAGCTATGGCCTGTGGCCGTCGCCTTGACCTTGATTATTGCCTGTGTGTTTGCCTTGAGCGCGTTGGTAATGCGGGTTGAAGCGGTCATGGTTGATCAGGGCCGGTCGATGATTGCCGCTGATCGGGTCTTTCGATCGGCTAACCCGTTACCGCCTGATTTGCTGACCCAAGCACAGCAGCAAGGCCTGCAAACTTCGGTCCAAACCCGTTTTGGCACCATGGCCTTCAGTGATAACGCCATGCAGTTGGTGAGCGTGAAAAGTGTCGACAGTGCTTTTCCGCTGCGGGGTGAATTGACCTTGCGAACGGCGAACGGGGTGCGCCATCAGGTGCAACCTGGTGAGTTATGGTTGGCGGCGCGGTTGTTTGATCTGCTGCAGGTGAAGGTGGGCGATACGCTGGCCATCGGGGATGCGGATTTAGTCATCAGCGGCGAGATCGTGCAAGAGCCTGAACTGTCGTTTAACCCTTTCAGTCAAATGCCTGCGGTGTTGATCCATGCCGATGACTTAGCCCACACCGGCGCCATTCAGCCGGGCAGTCGGGTGCAATATCGGGCGTACTTTAAAGGGGATGAGGCACAATTAACCGCCTTGCAGGAGACGGTGCCATTGGCTGCCGGTGATCGCTGGCTGAGTGAAACCACGCAGGGGCGCACTGGGGATATTCTGGAAAAATCCCGCCAATATTTATCATTAACCCTTATCTTGGTCATCATGATGGCGACCGCCACCTTGGTGCTGACATGTTTGCACTATGTGTCGACGCGGCGTGAAACCGTCGCCATGATGAAAAGTTTGGGGGCCAGTCGCCGTTGGTTGTGGTTGTGGTTATCGCGACAATTGGTGATGTTGTTTGCGTTGGCGGCCGTGGCGGGTGGTGCCATTGGCAGTGGGTTAGAGTATTTATTGCGCTTGCCATTGGGCGAGATCTTGCCACAAGCGCTGCCTAGCGTGGGGATCACGCCGTTTGTAGTCAGTGTGCTGGTGGCCTTACTCGTGGCGTTGCCCGCCATGGGGATCGCGTTGTGGCAGTTGGTGGAAGCGCCCGCCATTGCCGTAATGCAGCCGCAAGTGGCGGTGCCATTGAATCCGCGCCGGTATTTGTTGTTATTGTTTCCTATTACCGCCGCACTGTGGTGGTTTGGGGACAATGGCCTGATGTGGGTGACGCTGGCGGGCTTGGCAGTGCTTATGGGCGTGCTGGGATTACTCGGTGTCATGGTGGTAGCGTTACTGAAACGGGGGCGTTGGGGGGCGTCGATGCAGCTCGCATTGAGTCGGATCAGCCGTAGTCCTTTCGCCACAGGCGCACAGTTAGCCGCACTGACCTGTTCGTTGATGTTACTGACAGTGATTTGGCTGTTGCGCAGTGATTTACTCTCTGATTGGCAGCAAACCTTGCCTAGCGATGCGCCGAACGTGTTTGCGCTAAATATCAGCCCAGACCAACAGGCCGATTACCTTGCGGCGTTGGATACCCATGCGGTCATGCGTTCTGACGGGTATCCGGTGATCCGCGGGCGGATCACCCATATCAATGATGACGCTTTACTACCTTCTTCATCGCCTTCAACTGCAGCAGACAAAGCGTCCGACACACAGAATATGAACAGTGGACAGGAGGCTGAACGCGTAAAAGAGACGACGAAGGCTGAGGCGCCAGAGGTCAGAGACGAGTCACTGCGGCGTGAGTTGAACTTTACCTGGCGGGAAACCTTACCGGTGCACAACACGACAGTGGCCGGTACATGGGGACAAGCGGGCGGGGTGTCAGTGGAAAGCGGTATTGCGGACCGGTTGGGGATCCAACTCGGTGATCAGCTGACGTTTAGTGTCAATAGTCAGGTTTTTTCTGCCAACGTGACACACCTTCGTGATGTGGAATGGCGCAATATGCGGCCGAATTTCTACTTCATTTTCACGCCGGATGTCATGGCAACGTTGCCTGCCACCTGGCTGGTGAGTTTCCGCATTGAAGCCGGACAGGAAGCGCTGATTAACCAACTTGGTCGTGATTTCCCGACGGTGAGTTTGCTTGACTTGCGCACCATGGCGACCCGTATTCAGGGCATTATGCAGCAAATTTCCCTCTCACTCTCGGTGCTTGCAGGGCTGGGGGTTGTGAGTGGGCTGTTGTTAGTCATGACATTGTTACGACTGAGTATGGCGCAGCGTAAAATGGAAATTAAGCTTTATCGGACCTTGGGGGCAAGCCGAAAGCGGATCACAGCAACGGTGTGGGGTGAATACGGCCTTATGGCCTTAATTGCGGGGATCATGGCTGCGATTGGAGCTGAATCGGTGGTGGCTGCGTTAGTGACATGGGGGTTTGAATTACCCGTGACGGCGCATCCGTGGGTGTGGGTCGGCGTGCCATTGCTTTCCCTGTTGCTGGTGGTGATCATTATCCGCTCTATGTTGCGACAGCTGTTGTTGCCGTTGCAACGATAGGTGGCAACGTATAAAGCTTGATGCAAAAGATAAAAACGGCGGTGTGCTAACTGTTGAAAGACGGTGAACATCGCCGCTTTTGCTTTTGTTTTTTATTGATTGGGAATTGCCTGTTCAAGCGTGGCGCAGAATATCTTGTAGCGCTTCGTTGATCTCACGGTGCTGGAATATGTAGCCGGCGGCTTCCAGTTTGGCAGGAATCGCATTTTGCCCTTCCAGCAACAGGGATGCCGCCTCACCGAGTGCTAACTTCAGGACAAACGGCGGGGTAAACAATAGGTGTGGACGGTGCAGCGAGTGTGCCAGTGCTTTGCTGAACGCTTTATTCGTCACGGGCTCAGGTGCAGTCAGGTTAAATGCGCCGTTGGCCGTGGGGGTATGCAAAAGAAAGACGATGGCATTGACCATATCATCCAAATGGATCCACGGGGTGTACTGTTTGCCGTTACCGATTGGCCCCCCCATTCCGAGTTGATACGGCAGGAGCATTTTGGCCAGTGCACCGCCATGACGGCCGAGCACAATGCCAGTACGCAGCAGACACACGCGGGTTGCGTCACTGGTGGCTTCTCCGGCAATTTTCTCCCAGCGTTGACACACATGGTGAGCAAAGTTGTGGGTAGACACATGCTGTTCAATGACAAAGTCTTCATCGATCACCGTGTCATGCTGGTCGCCATAAATACCGACCGCCGAGCCACTGATAAACGTGTGCGGCGGTTGGGTGCCGGCTTGCATTTTATCGACCAGTTGTTGAGTGATCCCCCAACGGCTGCGACAAATGGTGTCTTTTTGCCGTGCTGTCCAGCGTTTATTGATGATGGGCTCGCCCGCGAGATTGATCACCGCGTCGAAGTCATCCAAGTTGTCAAATTGATCCAAACTTGTGATGGCGTTGACTTGTTCGCCCAGCGATAAGCTGGCGTTGGCCGGATCGCGGCTTAATACCGTGATGTCATGGTCACGAAGTTGATGAATGAGCGCAGAGCCAATAAAGCCGGTACCGCCAGTCACTAATAGTTTCATCCTGTTCCCCTCAATACTGCTGACTTCCTCATGTGGCCTCGACGGGGTGTTTACCGTGTGTCACGCTGAGGTACTTGGCTATATACGAGTATAGCCAAGGGATCGATTGACGAAATCATAACGCATTGTGAAAAAAGTGCTTATACCTCAGTGTGGTAAAGTGGGAGGTGAGACCGATGCTGGCTACCGATTTGCAGAGCGGTGGGCAGTGAATCATAGGCAGCGTGGCATTGTGTCAGGCTTCCGTGTACGATGCGCGTATCTTGATTGACTACTGTAAGACTGACATGAAACTGTTTTTTGCTTCCGATATTCATGGTTGTGCCGAGAGTACACGTCGCACGCTGGCTGCGTTTGAACAAAGTGGTGCGGATCATTTGATCCTGCTGGGTGATACGTTAAATCACGGCCCGCGTAATGCCTTACCTGCCGGTTATGCCCCCGTTGATGTGGCTGAATTGCTGAACCAGTATGCGGAAAATATCACAGCGGTACGCGGTAATTGCGACAGCGATGTCGATCAGATGCTGCTTGATTTCCCGATGATGGCGGACTACAACCTGGTACTGCTGCCGAACGGTCGACGTCTGTTTTTGACTCATGGGCATTTGTACAACAGTGATAAGCACCCGCGCTTGCGTGCGGGAGACGTGATTGTGTCCGGCCATACACACATTCCGGTTGCGGAACAGAAAGGCGAGTATTACGCGTTTAACCCAGGGTCGGTGACGATCCCGCGTGGTGACGGTAAAGCCAGTTACGGCCTGCTTGAAGACAACACACTGAACGTGGTGACGTTTGACGGTGATGTACTGTGTTCGGTTAACTTACCGGCGTAAGTGTCAGACAGTCGCCACACAATGTTGTAAGAGGCGAGCGATGCTCGCCTTTTTTATGCCTGTTGCTCGCTCGTGATGGGAGATGCCGGCCGCGAAACTTAGACCCCGATCAGAAGCTTGACTCCAATCAGCAAGGTCAGCACTTCGAAGCAGCGTTTGATCACCGTATTACTTTTTTGTGTCGCCCAATGCGCGCCTAAATAACCGCCACATAATGAGCCTAACAACAATACCGGGATCCATGGCCAGTAGATCTCCGCGCCTGCGGCATACATTGCCGCTGCCCCAATACCGTTCCAGAACAGTCCGACACTGACCAGTGTCAGCGCGACGGCTTGCTTGTAATCAAACCCAAACCAACGCACTAAAAACAGCGTTACAAACAGCCCTGTGCCTGCCGTTAGCGAACCATTGAGAAGACCAATGGCTGCCAATCCGATGCCACCCAACAGTAATCCGGCCGTATTGCGGTGACGGGGAATAGCCGTTTGGCCGAGAGATTGTTTGCACACGGAATAGATCCCCAACCCTAAAATCATCCCCCCCAGTAATGCTTCCGCAATGCGACTGGGCACGAATAAAATCACATTGGCGCCAACAATGACGCCCAACATGCCCGCTGCAATGACATAGCTTGTCAGGCGCCAATCTAAGCTGCCAGTACGGATGTGTTTGATTGCGGCGCCTAATCCTAATGCGACGCTGGCCACTTTATGTGTCGCAAGGGCTATAGTAAAAGGCAGGCCGAGGAAGATAAGTAACGGAAATTGCAACAGCCCAGCGCCACCGCCGGATAACGATGCCAAGGTGTTGGCAACCAGAGAACCAAAGAAAAGCCCGAGTGCGCTGAGTATATCCATATACTGTCCGGTGAGTACAAAATGCCAACGGAGGGCATTACCTTAGCGTAAAAAGACGACAGTCGGCTAGGGTGGTTTTCATCGGTTGAATGCACCGACTAAGACTTGTGTCACAAAAAGCAATGTTGTGTGGCAATTTTTTATCAATGACGTTTGTTTCGTGTTAGTAAAATGTTTTTGAAAAATGACGTGTTTTGTTGATTCGGTATTTCCGAGGTTTTACCTCGAATATCTCGAGTTTATGCTTTGGCAGAGCCTTGAATTTTCTCTGGATAAGGTTCACTATCCGGCCTCCTCATTTTTATGTCTCAATTTGTGTTAGGTATCAACGATTATGCATCAGAATCAATTTGATTCTTTATTACCCCCTCAAATGGCGGAAAAAGCGGCAGAGGTAGGTGTAAGTAAGGCCACCAAAGATCCCATGAAATCGCTCCTCTTGGCCATCACCGCGGGTATGCATATTGGTATCGCCTTTGTGTTCTATACCACGGTGACGACCGGTGCCGGTGATATGGCTTGGGGTATGTCACGCTTTATTGGTGGTTTGGCGTTCAGCTTGGGTTTGATCCTTGTGGTGATCACGGGCGGTGAGTTGTTCACCAGTTCAGTATTGACCTTGGTGGCACGTGCCAGTGGCAAAATCAGCTGGAAAAGCCTGTGGGCACATTGGGGTATTGTCTATATCGGTAACCTGATTGGCGCCTTGTTGCTGGTGGGTTTGATGTTGATGACCAAGCAGTACATGTCAGGTGATGGCGCGGTGGGTATTAATGCGATGAAAATCGCCCAGCACAAATTGCACCACGAATTTCTTCAGGCCGTTGCGCTAGGCATTATGTGTAACGTCTTGGTGTGTGTCGCAGTATGGATGACGTTCAGTGGCCGTACACTGACAGATAAGATTTTAGTGATGATCCTGCCGGTAGCGATGTTCGTATCTTCAGGCTTCGAGCACTGCATTGCGAATATGTTCCAAGTGCCAATGGCGATCGGTATCAAAGCGTTGGCCAGCCCAGAATTCTGGCAGATGAGCGGCATGAATCCGGCGGATTTTGCTGATCTCACCCTGAGTAACTTTGTGATCAATAACCTTATCCCAGTGACCCTCGGTAACATTATCGGTGGCGGTATCTTTGTGGGTATGGGCTATTGGATGATTTATTTGCGTGGTAAGTAAATCGACAATCGGTGTGTAAAAGACGGTGGGCAGTAGTGTGCTAGCGACTGACTGCCATCTTTTGATGACCCTGTTTTGATTGTTCGGTTTTATCACTGCGTTCTACGTTTACTGACTGTATTTTGTTAGTACTATTATTTAAAGATTTGAGTCTTTCTTCTCGCCGCTGCCTTTGTGCAGCGGCTTTTTTATGCGTGTAATGTCAGATAACTGCGCCGGTGTGGCGCAGTCTGAGTGAGAGGGATCAGTTCACCATCATTGAAATGGTGTAACCCAGTACCGTGGCGACACCGACGCCGATGAAGCCCGGGATCATGAAGCTGTGGTTAAGCACATACTTACCGATCGCCGTGGTGCCGGAGCGGTCAAAGCTGATCGCCGCCAAGTCACTTGGGTAGAACGGGAAGAAGAAGTACGCGTAACACGCTGGGATCACCCCGATCAGTACCGCCGGATCGATACCCAGCGCAAAGCCCAATGGCAACATGATGGTCAGTACCGCCGCTTGGCTCTTCAGGAAGGCAGACACAAAGAACATGGCAAAGGCAAACGACCACGGGTAGATGTTCACCATGCCGCTGACCAATTCCACCAAGTACGGTTTATGGTGACCAATGATGGTGTCACTGAGCCACGCGATACCAAAGATGGTGATCACCGCGCTCATACCGGCAATAAACACGTTACTGCTGACAATTTTCTTCGGTGAAATGTTGGTCGCCAACAAGATCACCGCACCCACAGACAGCATCAGGAACTGGATCGCTACCGACATGCCCACGCCTTTTGGCAGCAATTGTTTGCTGAACAGGGCGATGATGATGACCGACAGAATACCCAGCAGGAACACTGCCAAGCCTTTGGTCGCGGTACGCTGTTGAGCCGCTTCTTCTTCTGCAGAGGTTTCTTGTTCTACATCAATCAGGCTGTTGCGGAAGGTCTCATCTTGCAGACGTGCTTGAAATTCTGGGTCTTTATCCAGATCTTTACCGCGTTTTAGGCTCCATAAACAGCCCATCAACAAGCCACCTAAGGTGGCCGGAATCGTCACGATTAACACATCAATCAGGTTAATATCGATGTTATTGCTCATGGCTGTGGCCATCACAACAGCGGCCGCAGCGGCAATCGGACTGGCGGTGATACCCATTTGTGAGGCGACGGTGGCCATCGCCATTGGGCGCTCTGGACGGATCCCTTTCTTGTACGCCACATCATAAATGACCGGCAATAGCGGGTACACAGAGTGACCAGTACCGACCAACACGGTGAGGGTGTAGGTACACAGTGGGCCTAAGAACACCACATGTTCTGGGTGTTTACGCAGCAAACGCTCGGCGTGCTTCACCATCAGTTTTAGGCCACCGGTCGCTTCCAGTGTGGCTGACGCGGCCACCACCGCAAGGATGATCAGCATCACACCGACAGGTGGTTTCCCTGGGGCAATATCAAAGACAAACGTCATGACCGACACGCCAAGGCCACCAAGCAGACCAAAGGCGATACCGCCATAACGAATACCGATCAAAATGACCGTCAACAGCATTAACAGATGGATCCAGAACATGATTATCCTCCTTGAGAAGAGTGTTTATAAACAAAAAAGTAAAATGGATGAAATCAATACTGTTTTGGTTATAAAGCATATCATGCTGAGAAATTGCTGGTTACGTTCAAAAAATACAATTAATTAACGTTTTCGCAAAATCATTGAGAAGGGAATGTGAAGGGGGTCAGAAGTGTGCTTGAGTGTGATGTAACAAAATTTCACGCAACAGATGGGGCGTTGCGTGATTTTTGCACTGTGCGTTTGAAAAGCATAAAAAAACGCCCCCGCAAAAGCGGAGGCGTTTTTATTCAACGGCTAAGTAATCGAAATTACTTAGCGTCTTCCGCTTGTTTTGCCTGAATCGCAGTCAGTGCAACGGTGTAAACGATATCGTCTACCAGTGCGCCACGAGAAAGGTCGTTCACCGGCTTACGCATGCCCTGAAGCATTGGACCGATAGAAACAAGGTCAGCTGAACGCTGTACCGCTTTGTACGTCGTGTTACCTGTGTTTAGGTCAGGGAATACGAATACGGTCGCTTTACCTGCAACTGGAGAGTTAGGTGCTTTAGAAGCCGCCACGTTTTCCATGATTGCAGCATCGTACTGAAGTGGACCATCGATGATCAGATCAGGACGCTTAGCTTGCGCTAGCTTGGTCGCTTCACGTACTTTATCAACGTCTGCACCCTTACCAGATTCACCGGTAGAGTAAGAGATCATTGCAACACGTGGTTCGATACCGAATGCTTTCGCAGAGTCAGCAGACTGGATAGCGATTTCTGCAAGCTGCTCAGCCGTTGGATCTGGGTTGATCGCACAGTCACCGTAAACCAATACTTGGTCTGGCAGTAGCATGAAGAATACAGATGATACGATAGACGCATCAGGTGCTGTCTTGATGATCTGGAACGGCGGAACGATCGTGTTCGCAGTCGTGTGAACCGCACCTGAAACCAGGCCGTCAACTTCGTTGTTTTCTAGCATCATGGTGCCTAGGAAAACAGAATCTTGAAGTTTTTCACGTGCAACAACGTCAGTCATGCCTTTCGCGCCACGAAGCTCAACAAGGCGAGCAACGTAGTTTTCACGCACTTCATCAGAGTTGATGATCGTTACGCCAGCACCTAGCACCACGCCTTGCTGCTCAGCAACACGACGGATTTCTTCTGGGTTACCAAGAAGCACACATTCCGCGATACCGCGCTCAGCACAGATAGCCGCAGCTTTTACTGTACGTGGCTCGTCACCTTCAGGAAGAACGATACGCTTAGCCGCTTTACGTGCAAGTTCAGTTAGTTCGTAACGGAATGCAGGAGGGCTTAGACGACGCTCTTTAGTCGAACCTTCAGTTAGCGATTCAATCCACTGGCCATCAATGTGGCTAGCCATGTACTCGTTAACCATTTCAACGCGTTCTTTATCGTCTGCTGGTACTTCTAGGCTGAAGCTCTGAAGGTTCAGAGACGTCTGCCAAGTGTTACCTTGTGCGGTCATAACAGGTAGGCCTGTTTCAAACGCACGCTCACAAAGATCAAGAACAGGCTTAGGTAGCTCGTAACCGCCAGTTAGCAGTAGGGCACCGATTTCTACGCCGTTCATTGCTGCAAGACATGCCGCAACGATAACGTCAGGACGGTCAGCAGACGTCACAAGTAGAGAACCTGGACGGAAGTGTTCAACCATGTGTGGGATAGAGCGTGCACAGAACGTGATGCTCTTGATGCGACGTGTCGCCACATCACCGTGGTTGATGATTTCAGCGTTTAGGTGCTTAGCAATGTCCGTAGAACGGGTTGCGATCAGCTCTGCGCTCCAAGGTGCACAACCTAGTACACGGATAGGGCTAGAGTTGAATACCTGCATCACTTCAACATGAGAAGGTACAGTACCTTCTGCATCATCAAAGATTTCAGACAGATCAGGACGTGTACGGCCTTCAGCATCAACAGGTGCGTTTAGTTTGTTAACGATAACGCCTGAAATTTGCTTGTTCTTAGTACCGCCGAAGTTAGAACATGCTACTTCGATACGTTCTTTAAGTTGTGCTGCGTTGTCAGTACCAGGCGCAACAACGAAGACGATTTCCGCATCTAGCGTTTTCGCGATTTCGTAGTTGATCTGGTTTGCAAACGGGTGCTTACGCGTAGGTACTAGACCTTCGATTAGCGCCACTTCTGCATTTGCAGTCGCTTCTTTGAAACGTGCAACGATGTCTTCTAGTAGAACATCGCTCTTATCGTTACGGATAAGTTCTTCAGCACATGCCATTGAGAAAGGTTCTGCCACTTTCATGTCACTGTTAGCAGTGATGATAGTGGTTGTCAGATCCGGTTGCTCGCCACCGTGACGTGGTTGAGCAATAGGCTTGAAGAAAGAAACGCGAACACCTTTGCGCTCCATGGCGCGAAGTACGCCAAGGCTTACGCTGGTAAGACCAACACCGGCGCCAACCGGAATAAGCATAATAGTACGGGACACTGTGAATTCCTCAACTATTGAACATACAGTGCTGTTTAATAAAGGTAGTGATACCGTTATTGAACAACACCTCAAAAGCGATGCATGGTTGAGCCAATAAAATGGTCACCATGAAAAAACGGCCGGCCGAAGCCAGCCGTTGAACAACATTTATCGTTGATTAGATTTCAGCTAGTAGGGCTGTATCTTCTGCGATAACAAGTTCTTCGTTCGTTGAAACAACCATTGCAGGAACACGGCTGTTTGCCGTCGTGATCATGCCTTCGCCGCCGAAGCGTGCTTTTAGGTTTGCTTCGCTATCAACTTCAACACCTAGGATAGCTAGACGGTTAAGTACCATCTCACGGATAGGTGCAGAGTTCTCACCGATACCGCCGGTGAAAGTGATTGCGTCTAGACGACCTTCTAGCGTAGCAGTGTAGCCCGCTACGTACTTAGCTAGACGGTGGCAGAACACGTCCATTGCACGTGTTGCTTCTTCTTTCTGGCCGTAGTTGTCTTCAACGAAACGACAGTCAGAAGTCACTTCAGTCAGACCCTGTAGGCCAGACTCTTTAGTTAGCATGTTGTTGATTTGCTCAACAGAGTAACCTAGTGCGTCGTGTAGGTGGAAGATGATCGCAGGATCGATATCGCCACAACGCGTACCCATTACTAGGCCTTCAAGCGGCGTTAGACCCATAGACGTGTCTACAGATTGACCGTTCTTGATTGCACAAACAGATGCGCCGTTACCTAGGTGACAGTTGATGATGTTAACTTCTTCAACTGGCTTGTTCAGTAGGCCTGCAACTTCACGCGTGATGAACAGGTGAGAAGTACCGTGCATGCCGTAGCGACGGATGCCGTGGTCTTTGTATAGGCTGTACGGAAGTGCGTATAGGAACGCTTCTTCAGGCATAGTCTGGTGGAACGCAGTATCGAATACAGCAACGTTTTTCAGTGCTGGGAATGCAGTTTGTGCTGCTTTGATACCGATTAGGTGTGCAGGGTTGTGAAGCGGTGCAAATGTTGCAGCGTCTTCGATACCTTTAAGCACTTCATCAGTGATCAGTGCAGATTTAGTGAACTGCTCGCCACCGTGAACGATACGGTGACCGATCGCGCCTAGGTTTTCTGATAGTTCTGGCTTAGACGCAAGAATTGAGTCAACCATGAACGCAAGTGCTTCTTCGTGAGCCGCGCCGTTGCCAAGCTGTGCTTCGTGCTTGCCATCAAGTTTCCACTTGATACGTGCTTCTGGAAGGTGCAGACATTCTGCAAGACCTGTCAGGTGCTCTTCACCTGTTACTGCGTCAACAACGGCGAACTTAAGAGAAGAACTACCGCAGTTAAGAACTAAAACCAGCTTAGACATGAGTGACTACCTATAATCTGTCTGAAAGTTGATATTCAACTAAATAAAAATTACCCCAAGAGAATAGTCGACTTTGAAAAGTGCGTTCTACTCAGGGTCAAATTCGTGTTATATCCGTATAATTAAAGATCGAGTAACCCAGATCTTGGGCAATCCATGAGGGTGCCTTCGGTTGCCAGAACAGAAATTACAGGCAACAATACATGTAGGCGCGCCTAGGATAGCGATTGTGGCGCAATATAACAAAAAGATTTTTAGAAAAAATTAATTTGAATCAAGTTTGTTATTGGCCGTTTTGAATTTTTACTGATTTTTTTGATACTTGGTGGGTTATGAGTCAACAAACCTCGATTTGGCAGTCTTTTCGTCATGGGCAGGATTACATGGCGACGTGGCCGATGCGTAAAGAGTTGGCGTTGTTGTTTCCCGAGCAGCGCTACATCAAAGCGACACGCTTTGCGATTCGTGTGATGCCTGCGGTGGCGGTGCTGAGTGTGCTGAGCCAGATGGCCTTCAATAACTATGATGCGTTGCCTCAAGCGATCACGATGGCGTTGTTTGCATTGAGTATGCCACTACAAGGGCTATGGTGGTTGGGTAAGCGTAGCCGGACCGATTTGCCGCCGTCCTTGGCGAACTGGTGCCGTGAAATTCACGATAAAATTATTCGTGAAGGGTACGCCCTGCAGCCCCTGCGTGCTCGACCGCGCTATGTGGAATTGGCGGAGATCTTAAACCGCGCCTTCAAGCAACTCGATAAAGGCGCGCTGGAGCGCTGGTTTTAAGTATCCGGCTTGTCGGCGTTAAGCACGATACACGTATTGTGATGGCTAAACGGCGCATGCAAACGCGTGTGCTTTCTTCTGAGCCAAAAACAAAAAAGTAGCCCGTAGGCTACTTTTTTTGTGCATGACAGACCGTCGAGTGGATTACTCGAAATCGCTCTCAGAATCGAGTCTCTTCTGGCGAACAGCTGGCTTTGCCAAGATTTCCAGATAGAAAGACGTCAAAGCAAGCGCTTCAACTTCATCAATAAGTTTGTTGATTTCCTTAACGTGAATCACCTTTGCTTCCTGCTCGGTATGGCCAAATCGACAGTCAAAATCCCAAAAATCTGCACCTGCAGGTAGCTGCTTATTGCGCTCACGCTTAAGGTATTTTTTTACTTCGTGTTTTACGGCTTCAACAACGCGTGGAACCGCTTTTTTTGGGTGAGTTAAAGCAAATGTTTTTTTCATCGTCTTCCTAAAGTCAAAAGAACCCCGATTATGCCGGGATACGGGTATGTTACTTCATATTTTCGCTTGCCGCGAATCTCACGTTGCATTCTCTGGTTGTTTCGGGGAAACGGTATACCTTCACGCTATTCAGGCGAGAGTCAGGTGTGATGGCGATAATGGTTTTCAGAGATAATAGCTGTCTCTCTCTTTGAGCCCCACAAGCTTGGCCGCCGGTGGGGTTCTCTCTATCTGGGGCCTTGTCGGCAATGTCCTTTGACCTATCATTTTCTCGCATCTCGCATCTCGCATCTCGCATCTCGCACATCCTGTACCTCGATATTATTTATCCCGACACGCATTGATTGACGTGGGGTGAACCCGTTGCCCCATGGCTTGCTGCATTTCTTTTTCGTTGATGTAGCGCACAGGCAGGGCTTGTACGGTAAAGGTGTAATCAGGCGCGCCGTCAGGCAAGGGCGTCTCTGTGGTTACCGGGGTGATCATCACCACCGACAAGGCAGGATTGCGAGCGGCGATCCGTGACGCGAGCCCTAACCCTTGGGTGACATGAAAACGCCCCGCGATATGGAGGATCTGCCGCGAAGGAAATTGCGCGAGGTGGTTAACCATGCTTTCTGCCATGGTGTCATCCCAGGTGGTTTGCGCGGCAAACAGGTGATTGTTGGTTTGCGTTCGTGAGTGAGCCCCGTTTGCCCCAGGAGCCATGAGCGTTTCAAAGGCGTCACGGTACGCATCTCTCTCAAGGGTGAGTCGCTGTGCCGCCCACGTTCGTTCAATGGGTGGTAGGCGATCCAGATAGTCGGGGCCCATTTTTCCCACACAACGCACAATGCTACGCGGGACATTGGCGGCAATCACATCCAGCTGGTGTTGCTTGGCAAACTCAATCAAGGGGCGGTAGTCGCTGCGATAATTTGGCCATGCCTTACCGTGTCGAATGAGCGTTTCCTCGCCGATCTCTCCCGCCAAATATTGATTGATGACATGCTGTTTGTCGCGACTGAATTGCTCCATCGATACCGTGATGTTGGGATCAGAGTGGTACAGCGCCGCCAGCAACTGGGCTTGCAACAGGTGCACGGCGGGGTGGCCGTGCCACTCCCCAACGAGGACGATATCGGCGTCTTTCACTGCGTGGCTTAATGTGGTGACATCCCAGTATTGAGCCTGAACTTGACTCTTGGTTTCTGTTTTTACCTCTGCGTGTTGAGAGGAAGACGGCGGGTGGATCGTGTAATCGTATAAGGTCGACGGTAGGGGCTGAGATTGGGGTGTCGGTGTGGTTTTCGTCGCGGTGGCTTTAATCGGGGTGGGGGAGGCACTGCAACCGACGAGCCCACAGGTGATCCCGGCACAGAGCAGTAAAACGGATGTTCGCATCGTGATTTCCCGTCATTAAAAGGCATAAAGCAGCCAAACCTTAAGTATAGCGAAGGTGTGTGATGCACGGGGAGGGGGATATGCCGGCAGCAGAGTGTGCCGGCTATCGGGTGTTGCTGATGCAGGTTTGCGTTATGGAGCGGCGGTTACGCTAAGCGGCGGTACACGCGGATCGCAAAGTCCGCTTCACAGTGCAGCTGCTCGCTGCTCGCCAGCTGCTGCCACACGGCATCACTGGTCTTCCATGCAAATGGCGTCATCTGCATCAGTGCTGTTGCTTCAGTCCCTGAAAGTGTCATGTCATAGTGCAGCTGGGCATCTTCGACGAGCTCAAACCCATCAATGCTTTCTACCGGCACATCGTGCAGACGCACTTCATCATAAATCATCGCTTTTAGCTGGTAGAGGTGACGCGGTGCCGGTGTGACGGCGACCAAGATCCCGCCCGCTTTCAGCGTGCGTTGCAGTTCATCGGCTTTACAGGGGGCATAGATGCGTACCATGCCATCCAGTAATTGCTCGGCAAACGGTAAGCGATGGCTCGATGCGACGCAAAAATCACACTGTGGGTAGCGTTTTGCGGCGTAACGGACGGCCACTTTTGAAATATCCAGACCGTGTACCGTCAGGTTCGGGTGTTCCACTTTCAACGCATCGGTCAATGCTGCGGTGTAATACCCTTCACCACAACCGATGTCGAGCAGTTGCTCGGCGTTCTCAGGCAGGTACTGGCTCAGCTTTTCAATCACAGTGGTGCGCAGGGCATCATAGTGACCGCCTTCCAAAAACAGACGGCGCGCTTGCATCATCTCTTTGTTATCACCGGGGTTCTTTGAGCTTTTATGATGCGCGGGCATCAGATTGACATACCCTTCTTTGGCCTGATCAAACTGGTGGTTATTGGCACAGCGCCAGTTTGTTGCGTGTTGCTGCAAGGGCTGATGGCACAGAGGGCATTGGTAAGACATAAAGGAGCACCGGAGTAATAAGATGATCACGTATTGTAATCGCTCGGCCAAGTCACCTGCAAGGTGCAACCCGGCGTCGTGGCGATGAAGCACATTAAAAAAGTCCAGCACAACATCAATAATGTAACGGTAATGTTTCGCTTTTGTGAGCTTGCGCTATGCTCTTTATTCACGCATTACTCAATAAGTGCACTTATAACAATGAACAGCATGGAGTCGTGTGGTGACATTTTTCTTCTCGTTTGCGAGGGAGAATAACAAAAATGTACAACAGGAGTTGAGCATGACAAAAGCAGTACAGGCAGTGGTACTACCGGCGTTATTGATGGCGGGCTTCGCGCAGGCGGGCACGATTTATCAGGGGGAAGATGGCTCTACCATCGATGTGTATGGCCGTTTGGCGTTCAATGTGACCGATAAAGCCTCGGAAGATGTGGAAGGACGTTTTGATGCCCGTCTCGGTCTTGGGGGCTCCCAAACCGTGAATGATTGGGTCTCGGTGATTGGGTGGGCCGAATACCAAATCGGGGCGGCAGAATATGCCAATAACCTCAATGATGAAGATGAATTAACGGCGCGTTATGTGTGGGCGGGGATTGATGCGGCCCATTACGGGACGTTTACTGGCGGTCGTGTGGCTTCGGGACTGATCATGTTCACCGATATTGTCGATGTGTTCGCTGCGTCTGACATCGCGATCGCTCGTCAAGTGGCGGATGTGGATCCGACGGCAACCCAAGTGTTTCGTCAAGACGGCACGCTACAATACCAAAACAGTTATGACTACTTGGATGTGGCGGTGGCCTACATCATCGGTAATAACACCTCAGATCTCAAAACCGGCTACAACATTGCCTTGCGCTATACCTTTGATTTAGGTGAAAACGGCAAACTGGCACCGGTAGCGATTTACCAGTATGACGAGAATGAGTCGGACGAAGAGTATTACGTTTGGGGGATTGGCGGGCGCTATTATATTGGTGACTTAACTCTTGGGGCGATTTACTCCGAAGATGAAGTGAAACGCAATAACGTCAAGAGTAAAGACGAGGTGACAGAAGTCACGGCAGTGTATGACGTGGATGACTACTGGGTGCTGCGTTTGGGCTACCGGTGGTTGGACAACAGCGGCGGCGATGACCTAGAGCTGAGTGATACCACGTTAGAAGCGCAATACCGCCTAACGCTGCGTTCGTCCGCCTTCGCGAGTTATGTGTTCCGCGATGGTGAAAACGGCACATCTGGTGGCTACAGTGGGGATGCCGATGATGATTATTTTTTCTTAGGCCTACGTTACGAATACTAAGTCTTGAGTGCTGTCCGGGATCATTACACACCGACAGGTAGCAGAGAAAACAACGCCAGCCGATAGCGGCTGGCGTTGCGTTTGTGCAGGCATAATACCTATTCGTTAGCACGAAGCATCAGATGGGTTAGCCGCGTGCTTTGTATTCCGCTTTGTCGAGACTGTGCTTTTTCATGCGCAGGTACAGCTTCTTGCGAGGGATCTGCAAGTAGTTCGACACGTCATTAATGCGGCCCGCAAACAGGTACAGCGCATCTTCAATGACCTGTTTTTCGTAGCTGTCGACCAAGTCATCCAGTGGGCTACTCATGTGTTCCAGTGGCTTGGTACGATCTTGACCGGTTAATTTCACGATCCCGATCGCGTACAGCTCGGCCACGTTTTTCAGTTCCAGCACGTTACCGGTCCATTCGTGACGGTTCAGCGTATTGATGTACGCCTTATCGATAGACGGTAGGGTCTTGTGCAGTTTTTGGCAGCTTTGCTTCAAGAAATACTTAAACAGCGGCGTAATATCACACACGCGCTGGCGCAGTGGTGGCAACTGGAAGCGGACTTGGCTGAGGAAGTAAAACAGCTCAGGTAACAAGATTTCTTGTTCCACAAGGGCTTCTGGGTTGGCACCGGTGATCGCTAATACGCGCACTTCTTTCTTGTTCTGGCGCTCTTGTTCCAGCAAGAAACGGCATAGCCACTGCTGGGTTTCAATCGGCATTTCTTGAGGCTGACTCAGGCTCAAGGTTCCGCTGCGCGCTGAAATCATGGCACGTTGTAGATCCGCCGTACAAGAAATCGAGGTACCCTGCGTCACCACAAATGGCCCTTTGTTCAGGGTACTTTGCTGGTGCAAGAGTTTGGTCACGGTATGACGACCCGAGCCGCTTTCCCCTTCCACCAAGACGTCTTTTGAGGTCAGGGCGATTTGGGTGATCTTCTCACGAATTTTGACAATCAATGGGCTTTCGCCCAGCAGCACTTCGCTGGCAGATTGCGTCATCGCGGTACGAATACCGATTTTTTCTTTACGGACCGGTAAGTGCTTGTCGAGCAAGGCCAGCAACTCTTTAGGTTGCAACGGCTTTTGCAGGAAGTCTAAGGCACCGCGTTTGACGGCATCGACCGCCATGGGAATATCACCGTGACCGGTGATCATGATCACCGGCAGTTCTGGGTCCAGACCTTGAATATGCTCGAGCAGCTCCATACCGCTAAGGCCCGGCATGTACATGTCCGTGACAACAACGCCCGGCCAATTACGGTGTAGCATCGAGGTCGCCAAGGTCGGATCGGTAATGGCTTGTACTTTGTAGCCTGACATTTCAAGCAGCTGTTGATAAGACTCGAGGACATCCTGGTCATCATCAATAATTAAGACTTCAATATCGTTATTCATTATCATGATTTTTCAACTCCAACACGACCATTGCACCGCCATAAAGGTTTGAGGCGAGGAAAATATTCCCGTCAAGACGGTTCATAATTGAGCGGCAGATACTCAGGCCGAGTCCGAGACCTACTTCTTTGGTTGTGGTAAATGGGATAAACAGTTTTTCGATAATTTCAGCGGCAAATCCGTGACCGCTGTCGCTTACAGCCAGGCGGCAATAGCCGGCCTCACTGTGAAGTGATTCAATGGTAATTTCGCGTTTGTCACACCCGGCGACAGCATCACAGCTGTTAACGAGCAAGTTAACCAACACTTGCTCTAGCTGCACTTGGTCAGCAAAACAGTGCATGGGCTGGGTGAGTTGATTGGCGATGGTGGTCTTTTGCACCTTGGCGCGGCTTTCGACAATCATCATCGCTTGTTGTAATGAGTCCTGCATGTTCACGGTTCTGAGCGGGCTGTCTGCCGATTGCTTCTTCGAGAAGCTCTTCAGGCTGGCAATGATCCGCCCCATGCGTGATGCCAAGTTATCAATTTTGTCTAGGCTGGCGGGCAGTTGCTCTAAGCGCGATTTATCCAGCGCCAATTTGGCCGTAAACACATGGGTGGAAATGGCCGACAAGGGCTGATTCAACTCGTGTGCCAGTGAGGTCATGGTCTGGCCGACCACCGCCATTTTCGCCGCTTGGATCAATTCATCCTGTGTGGCGCGCAAGTCTGCTTCCACCCGTTTACGATCTTCAATTTCCGCTTTCAACTGACGGTTACGGCCGGTGAGTGAGTGGGTTTTTTCCCGCACCATTTTTTCCAGCCAACGGGCGGCATTTTCCTGCTCAGTAATGTCCGTCATGGTGATAATGACTTTATCTTGCGTGCCTTGTTGGAACAGGCGGAAATCCAAGCGCAGGTACAGATTATTGTTATCCAGTGTTTGCTGTTTCACGGTCAGGTTACAGCCTCGCTGGTGGAACAGAGGGCTGTTTTGGCTAAACAGGGATTGCAAACGCGGTTGCATGGCGGCATTGAACAGTTCCCACAGCGATTTGGTGGTGGGACGGTCAACGCCATCAAACAGCGTCTGCGCGCTGGGGTTGACCGACTCAATGTTCCCTTCCAGATCACACGTGATGATACTGGCCTGTGTGTTGTTGATCAGGTTCAGGGCGTTACTCTGCTGCATTTCCTGCATCTGACGGCAGAAGTGGCGCAGGTTGTCACCCAGCAAGCCGATTTCATCGTTACCCGTCACCTGTATGGTGGCGTTGTGTTGGTTATTGGCCACCGCATACAAGTCTTGTGACAGCATGTTCAGGCGTTTGACGATGCCTTGACCCACCAAATAAATCGACAGCATGACCGACAAAAACAGGGTCACGATCATCATGCCAAACAAGATGAAGTTACTGATGATAATCGCCTCACGGGTTTTATCATTCAGGGCATTCAGAGAGGTGTCTTCTTCTTCCACCAACGATTGGATCAGGGCTTCTTGGTAGCTCAGCTGTGTTTGGATTTTATCTTGGTACAGCCCAATGCGGCGTTGCAGTTCGTTATCCAACACCAGTTGATCTTCCAGTACGCCGCCGGGCTCGACCAAGGTGATCAGCTCTTGTAGCAACTGTCGGTAAGAGGCCGTTGAGGTGTAATGGCTCAGGTTTTGGCTCATCTTGCTGACTTCTTCGGTTTTGTAGCCGATGAAATAGAACGCGTTATGAATATCGCGGTCTTTACGCTGACGAACAATTTCCTGTACAAGCTGGTGCAATTCGTTTTCTTTCACCGTGATGGCCTGAAGCAGTGAAAACTCGGTCATCACTTCATTGACGGTGCTGGAAATGAGGGCGTTAGGCAGCATACGGGTGAGCTGCCACTCCACTTCTTGGCGGATGGGCGTTAACTCATCAATCAAATCTTGATGCAGCCATTTAATGTTGTTTTCTGTCTGCGCCAGCACGAACAGGTGCGTGTTACGCTGATAGAGCAAATCACTGTACATCTTGATGTTGCTGCCGAGCGTATCCAGCTCGGTTTTGATCGCGGGGTGAAAACGCAACTTTTCCGTTTGCTCGATGGATGTGTTGATCTGTGTCAGCTTGTCATTGATGTCTTGGCGCAGATCCGCGTGCATGACCGGATCGGTGTTGCTGCTCAGTAAGTGCAGTGCTGCCTGCAAGCCGGCAGTGTTACGTTCCAGCAGGTAACTGGCCCGCAGCGTGGGCATGTTTTTTTCCACCATGGTTTGGATTTGATCATCCAAACTTTCCCAGTTCACGATGGCGATAACACTGACACTGATAGTCAAAAACGCCATGAAGGCAATTGAGGCGATCAGGCGGTTGCCGATGGTATTGCGTTTTTGCATTACGGCCGCCTCCTGCGTTCATGGGCATCGAGCAAGCGTTCGCAAATGGCAATCGCTTGATCCAGTTGTTCTGACATGAGCAGACGCCATTGATTGGTGTACTTCATGGTGTCAAAGTCAGTTCTCGTCAAGCTGATCGCTTCCCGTAACAGCGGATCTTTGGCTTGGGTTTCTGATATCGGCGGGGTTGAGGCTAACTTAAGGGCAAGATTAAACTGACGCTGCTCAGCTTGTGATAAGTGCGGCAGTTTTTTGATCTCATGGATCAACTGCCAAGCCTGATTCAGGCGGATCAACTGCTGGTTAATGGTCTGCTCAAACAGTTGCTTGACCAATGCTGCACGTTGTTGCATCAAAAACTGATTGATGGGGATCACGTCAAACGGTTGAGACATTGCTTGATTCAAGGCGTACTTGTTCATGGTGCTACTGGACAAGTCTTGTTGGATCTCATCAGAGAGTAAAAACTGAATAAACGCCACACTGTAAGGTGACGGATGAATATTCTCAACGGCCGCCGCATAGCTCGGTAATAGCGGGCTGTTGGCTTGGTATTTAAAATCAATGAACGGGAAGGTTTTCTGTCGGCTATACGCGTAGCTGTCGATGATCGGACCAATGCCTGCCAGCCCACGGGCAATGGTGTCACTGACGCCATAACTGCGGGCAGACACTGATGACAAGTTACCGCCGATCTGCAGTAAGATTTTCCAGCCTTTTTTCCAGCCATACTGCTGAAGGATGTTTTCAACCATGATATGCGTGGTGCCGGAGCGGGCAGGGCTGCTCATCACCAAATGGCGAAAATAGTGCGGCTCCGTCAGGCTTTCCCAGCTGTCAGGTGGCGGTAAGTCATGCATTTTGAGGTAATCGTTATTCCACATGATGCCGTAACCGGAATAACCAAAGACGGCGACATTTTTCAGGGTTTGCTGCATAAATTGCTGCTGCTGAAACGCCGAATCGTAATTGAGCTCATTGAGCGGCACTAAGCGTTTTTGTTCGCTGAGGGTGGCATACAGCGACAGGGAAGAGGAGATCACCACATCAATATCGTGGTCGGCTTGTTGCAGCAACCGCAGCCCCGAGGTTTCGCGTCGGTGCAAGATGGTGAACGTCATCTTCGGGTGGTGTTTTTTGAAGGATTCGAGGATCGGCTGAATCGCTTCAAGGTGAAACGTGGTTAATACAACGAGCTGATTGGTCGGCTTGGCCCAGCAGGATGCTGAAAATAATAGCGCTACAGCAAGAAGCAATCTCGTCATATCAAAAGTGGCCAATCAGGAATAAGGGTTCTATATACTAGTAAATACGCGATCTTAATAGCGAAAGTTAGCGGCATTACGTTGATTTATTAGGACGTTAGCGCTTTTTTTTGATCTCATCGTAGGGCTGAGTTGTTTTTGACTCATGATGGCCGCTTTGCTGGATGGAGATCACACTTATGGTGCGGGGGGAAATGATATAAGTGAATGGTTTTAAAGAAAAGAAAAATAAAGGGTAGGCCAGCAGCTGACCCATGAAGGCCAGCTGTGGATAAAAATATGCGTTTTAAGCGTTTTGGATTTGCTGAATTTCCGACGCTGACAAGTGGTACTGACGTGGGCAGTTGCGCCACGTTTGCAGCATACGCTGGTATTTGCTGTGCATAGGCACTTGGCTGTTGAAGTGGTGCTCGGAGCGTTCAAACTGCGGGTACAGGCCTTCTTCTGCGGTCAGGAAGCGCACGTAGTGAACCAGTTGTGCTTCTGTTGCGGCGTCAAAGCCGTGGAATTGTAGTCGACGGTGATCAACATGCTTTTGGTTTTCTTCTGACAGCATGTTGTAGGACTCTTGCAGCGCGTGATACATCTCCATGAAGTCGATCACTTGGCGACATTCTTGCTCTGGCAGATCGCCGAAGTCTTTACTCATTGCGCGCATTTGCAGGCCATAGCCACGCTCGACAATGGTTTGAAGGCGTTGATATTTTGCTGCGTTTTCAGGATCCATCTGAGCCATTAAGTAGTACTGGTTTGAAAGAATCAGACGTTGTGCGTTGGTCATTTCCATAATGATAGGCCTTTATATTTGCTATTGAGCTGGTATTGAGATTATCAGGTTAGGGGTAAAAAAAATTGATCTGATAACGGCTTGCCCCTCTTTTTTGTTAAAAATCAGCAATCCCATGACGTTGTGATGAAGAAGTCAGTCTGCTTAGGGGCTTGCCCTGAGACTCTCTTAATTATTACAGGGATTTTGGGCGTGAAAAGGGAAGGATGACTACCCTGAAGCACATGGGGGATGGGTTAATAACACATGAGGCGGGATGTGTGATGTCTGGATGGCAAATGATCGGTTGGATTGGGTGGTTGGGCGTGCTGGCGTGGGGCTTTCCCCGTGAGTTCTGGCCTAAATTTCGGCGCGAGAAAGCGTATCAGCATTGGGTACTGGCCAGTGTGGTGGGGATCTTTGTGCTGTGGCAACTCGAAGCGGGATTGAGCGATGGGTTGCAAGTGCATTTCTTGGCCATGACGGTATTGGTGCTCTGTCATGGTTGGCGCATTGCCTGCTGGGTGGGATTAGGGCCGATGGCTTTGATGATGGCGATGGGGTTATTACCGGTTGCAGACGCTGGCATTTACGGGGTGCTGACGGTGTTGTTGCCTGCGTTGTCGAGCTTTATGGTCTTTCAACTCACCTATCGCTACCTGCCGCATCATCTGTTTATCTATCTTTTTGTCGCTGCGTTTTTTAATGGTGCCCTGACGATGGTGGTGCACCAACTGGCGACGGGCGGGGCGATGTGGTTAATGGGGGGTTACTCGTGGGCGTACATTGTCGACAATTACCTGTTGCTGTTACCGCTGCTGCTTTTCCCAGAGGCATTACTGAATGGCATGGCGATCACTTTGCTGGTGGTTTACAAGCCGGAATGGGTGAGAAGTTTTCATGATAACGACTATTTGATGAAATAAGTAAACGGTACGTCAGTTTATCGTGATTAGTTTGCTGGTGTTCTGTGCATCCGGTGCCTAATTGCGGATCTTTTAGCAAAAAACCTTGCAGTTAAAAGGGAAAATTCCTACCCTTTGCGCGCTTTTATTGCACGCTATTGGCGTGCCCACTCGCATATTGCGTGGGAATCCCCGTTTTCTTTATTAATACGAAAAACGCCGCCAGGATGGCAAGGATTCAAAGCAGAGGGAAAACGAGTGCATTTGGTGTTGGTCTAGAAGGTGACTTCTTGCTGGCAGAGGTGTACCACAGGTTTGTATCCCTGGCACTTTGAATCGCGTAAAGCCCATTCCTTGCTTTTGCGTAGCTTCTCTTGGGTGCCGGACGGTATGGACGAATTGTTGAGCGCGTCTCGTGGTGAACGAGCACGTACAGCACTTTGTATTAAAAGAGTAAACTATGCACGTATTATCCGGTGTGATCGGTGTTGTGATACTGATCGGCCTTGCTTACCTGTTGTCTGAACAGCGTTCTCGTATTAACTGGCGTACCGTTCTGGGTGCGTTGGCTATCCAAGTCACTTTTGCCGCTATCGTGCTTTACAGTACGGTAGGTCGTGAAGCCCTTGCGGGATTCTCGAATGTCGTGCAAGACGTCATTAACTACAGTAACCATGGTATTAGCTTCCTCTTTGGTGGCCTTGTCTCTGACAAAATGTTTGCCCTGTTTGGTGGCGGCGGTTTTGTTTTTGCCCTGCGCGTTTTGCCTGTTGTTGTCTTCTTCTCTGCGTTGGTGTCGGTGCTGTACTACTTCGGCGTGATGCAGTTCATCGTTAACACGTTGGGCCGTGCGTTGTCTTACGCATTGGGCACAAGCCGTCCAGAATCGATTTCAGCAACGGCCAACATTTTTTTGGGCATTTCTGAAGCACCGTTGACGATCCGTCCTTACCTGAAATCGATGACTCGCTCTCAGTTCTTCGCGGTGATGGTCGGTGGTATGGCATCGGTTGCCGGTTCTGTACTGGTAGGCTACGCACAAATGGGTATTCCTCTGCATTACCTACTGGCGGCTTCTTTCATGGCTGCACCTGCTGGCCTATTGATGGCGAAACTGATCATTCCTGAAACCGAAGTGGTGGATGATACGGCAGACAATTCTGCGGGTGATGAAGAGAAACCGGCTAACGCGATTGATGCCGCAGCACAAGGTGCGTCACAAGGTATGATGGTGGCCATGAACATCGGTGCGATGCTATTGGCCTTCGTGGGTCTGATTGCATTGATTAACGGTATGTTGGCAGGTATTGGTCAGTGGGTGGGTATGCCATCTCTGAGCTTGGATATGATCTTCGGTTACCTGTTCCTGCCGTTGGCTTACATTGCCGGTGTGTGGGATTTCGATTCAGCACAGCAAATGGCGGTGTTGTTCGGTACTAAAACAACCGTGAACGAATTTGTGGCGTTCTCTCAGTTAGCACCGATGATTGCAAGTGGTGCGCTTGAGCCGCGTGTTGAAGCGATCATGGCGTTCTCACTGTGTGGTTTTGCGAACTTGGGTTCTATCGCTATCTTGCTGGGCAGTATGGGTGTGATGGCACCGTCTCGCCGTAACGACATCGCGACGATGGGTATGAAAACCCTGACTGCAGCGATTCTGGCTAACCTGCTGAACGCAGCGGTTGCCGGTATCTTTATTAGCCTGATCTAATGGGCTTGGTCTTATTCGCTTAACGTACTGATGGTAGTGATTGCCATCGGTATCGCGATATCGAAAGACAAAAAGAACCACAGATAGAAAGATAAAGAAAAACGCCAGCAACGAAAGTTGCTGGCGTTTTTTATGACCTGTTTTTAGATGCTATTTTTTAGAAAAATTGGGCGATGCGTTATCAGCTCAGACCGATGATATTGCCGTCACTGTCGATATCGAGTGACAGGTACGCGGGTTTTTCTGGTAAACCCGGCATGGTCATGACGTTGCCACACAAGGCATAGACAAAACCGGCACCCGCACACAATTTCAACTCACGCACAGGCACAGTGAAATCGGTCGGTGCGCCTTTCAGGCTTGGATCGTGGCTGATAGACATTGGCGTTTTCGCCATGCAAATCGCCAAGTTATCGTGGCCGTGGGCTTTGAGTTCTGCCAGTTGTTGTTTCGCCAGATCAGACAGTTCAATCCCACACGCACCGTAACCCACTTCCGCCACTGTCATCAGTTTTTCTTCCAGCGTTTGATCCAGTGTATACAGCGGTTTGAAGTGTGCCGGTTGTTCACAGGCGTTGATCACTGCTTGTGCCAAGGCTGTTGCCCCTTCACCGCCTTGACCAAAGGCTTCACTGATCGCCACTTCCACACGGGTTGAGAAGGTCGTTTCGGTGATACGCTGCTGCAGGTGTGCCAACTCCGCATCGGTGTCTTGTGGGAAGCGGTTGATAGCAACCACCACCGGCACGCCGTATTTAGCGGCATTGTTGATGTGCCATTCCAAGTTGGCAAAGCCCGCGTCAAGTGCGGCAGAATCGGTATTGAAAATGGCGTCAGGTAAGGCTTGGCCCGGACGCAGGTCGTATAGACCTGAGTTGGCTTTCAAGCCACGCAATGTGGCCACCACGACGGCACAGTCAGGGCCTCGGTCAGCTTGTTGTGCTTTGATGTTACAGGCTTTTTCAAAGCCCATATCAGAGCCGAATCCGCCTTCTGTGATCGTAAACTCAGTCAACTTCAGCGCGATGCGATCAGCAATGATCGACGAGTTACCGTGGGCGATGTTGGCAAACGGGCCGGCATGGATCAGGGTCGGCACGCCTTCGAGTGTTTGCATCAATGTTGGTTCAATGGCTTCACACATAGTGACGGCCATAGCGCCTGCGACTTGCAGATCTTCTGCGGTAACCGGTTGGCCATCTATGTTGTACGCCAACACAATACGGCCAATACGCTGGCGCATATCGGCCAAGTCTTTCGCCAGTGCCAAGATGGCCATCAATTCCGACGCGGCAGAAATATCAAAGCCGTCTTCACGCTCAATGCCATTGATGTTTTTGCCCGGCTCGTTTTTGCCTATGGTGATCATGCGTAAGGCACGATCGTTATGATCCATCACGCGTCGCCACACAATGCGGTTGATGTCGATGCGCAGAGCTGGCATACCGGTTTGGGCACTGAAGGCGTCATAACCCAAGCGCTCTTCATGATAGAGGCGGGCATCGAGTGCCGCTGACGCCAAGTTATGTGCTGCCGTGACCGCATGAATATCACCGGTTAAGTGCAGGTTGAGTTTTTCCATCGGGGCGACTTGGCTGTAACCGCCACCGGCTGCTCCGCCTTTTACCCCAAACACCGGCCCCATGGACGGCTGACGAATACAGGCCATGACCTTTTTGTTCAGCTTGGCCAGCCCTTGAGCCAGACCAATGGTGGTCACGGTTTTCCCTTCACCCAATGGGGTTGGGGTGATCGCCGTCACAACCACCAATTTGCCTTCAGGCTGATCGGCAAGGCGCTTTAGGATAGAGGGTTTAACTTTGGCTTTTAGGGTGCCTTGAGGGGTTAGATCTTCAGCATGAATACCGGCGTGCTGCGCGATCTGATCAATAGGGGTGAGAATCGTCTCACGACAAATTTCAATATCACTTTTCATGGGGCGCCCATAACCTCGCATAGATGGCAGGAGATAGTTTGCGAGCTGTTTACAAACAGGAGCGCAAACGTTTGCGTTGGCTTTATACCATAATTTTATCACGTCTATATAGATAATTTCCGATATAAGTGTGGTTATTTTGATTTGATGGTGGGCGAGGAAGGTAATGATTTGATGGAGAAAGAAAAATAGCCTACCCGAGCACTGGGTAGGCTATGACTTAAAGAATTATTTTTTTGTCGAACGGATTAAGCAATTTCAGCGTGTGCTGTTGTTGCTGTGATCTCGCTAACCGACACGATGTTGCCATATACAGGACGTAGTGCCTGTACAATCTCCTGGCGGGTAATAATGCCGACGAGGTGGTCATCCTTAACTACCGGGAAGATATGTGGACGGTTCACAACCATAGTACGGGCACGTTCGCTAAGCGACAGTGTCGTCAGTGTGGTTGCAATACCGCCGCTTGATACGGGGTACAGAACATTTTTATCAATGCTCATGTATTCGGCGATTTCCAAGATAGAGTTCTCAGGGCTCACCGTTTGAATTTCGTGTTTCATCACGTCTTGCACTTTGCCTTCAGCATCTGGGATGTAATCCTTACACCACAGGTCAACCAAGACATCATGCACAGAGAAGAAGCCAACCAAACGTTGATCGCTAGTCAGAACCGGTGCACCTGAAAGGTTTTCATTCAGTAGTGTGTCCAGTGCCGCGGCGATAGGCATCGTCGGTAGCAAAGTGACCGTTGCCGGGCGCATATGATCATTTACGAGTAAGTTTTCTTGCATCATAGTAATGTCCATTTTTAATACGTTTGACTGTGAAAAATCAGGCGTGATCAATGTTGCCGCTATCGGTTGTTCCTTCGGTGAGCTGAAAATAGCCCAGTAAGTCAGTCCGACCAGTACACCACCGCCGACAATATTGCCCAGCGTAACGGGAATAAGGTTGGCGAAAATAAAGTTGTGAATATTGAGGTCAGCGTACTGCTCTGGTGATACCCCAAGGTTTAGCCAAAAGCTCTCTGGTGCAAAATGCTGAATGGTGATCCCCAGCGGTACCATGAACATGTTAGCGACACTGTGTTCAAAACCGGTGCTGACGAACATCGCCACAGGCAGAATCATCATGGCCATTTTGGTCATCATGTTGGTTGAACAAAACGTCATCCAAACCGCAAGACACACTAACAGGTTACATAACACCCCAAGCGCAAAGGCTTCGGCTGGCTGGTGGTGCAGTTTGTGCTGCGCCACGTTCAGTGCATTCAAGCCCCACTGACCGCCATCTAGCTGGTACAAACCGGCCATGGTCACCAACATCAGTAGCAACATGGCCCCGATGAAGTTGCCCAGGTACACCTTGCCCCATGTCGCCAGCATTTTGCCGGTGCTGATGTGATGATTGGCACGGGCAATGGATGACAACACCGTACTGGTGAATAGCTCACCACCACAAATCACCACAAGGATCAGCCCCAAGCTGAAAGCCAAGCCGCCGAGCATGCGGTTTACCCCCCAGTTCATCGCCGTATTACCGGTGGTGACGGTGAGGTAGAACACAAAAGCCAACCCGATGAAAACACCAGCGGTGACCGCAAGCGCCACGGTGGTTCGCGTCGGTTTAGACGCTTTGCCAATGGCGTAGTATTCCGCCTGTTTCATCATCTCTTTGGGGGTGAAATTACTGCTACTGGATGTTGGTGCTTCCGCGGCCATCGCAATAGCCTCCTTGTCGTTGACCGATGATGACACCGGAATGGGTTGAACATAATGGGTTGCGTTGTGTCACGTTTCCTCCTTGTTGTGTTGAGTGAACACCCACAGAATATGTTCAAATAAATCATTGAGTAAAATTGATTAATATTTTAACCCTCATCACTTAACTTGATACTATGAGGGGCAAGCATTATTACGTGTTATTAAGGGAGTATTTTTATGCGTTATTCGCTCAAGCAACTGGCTGTTTTTGAGGAGGTTGCTAGTACACGCAGTGTCAGTAAGGCCGCGGAAAACCTAGCATTAACGCAGTCAGCAGCCAGTATGGCCTTGTCTCAGCTGGAAAAGCTGTTAGGACGGCCATTGTTTGAACGTCAAGGCAAGCAGATGGCCTTGACATATTGGGGGGCATGGTTGCGTCCTCGAGCGAAACAATTGATTTTTGATGCGCAGCAGATAGAGCTGGGGTTCTATGATCAGCACTTGGTGAGTGGGGAAATTAATGTGGCAGCAAGCCAGACGGCGGCTGAGCACTTATTACCCGAGCTTATCAGTATTATTGATAAGGACTTCCCAGAATTGCGTATTCAGCTGACAGTGAAAAATGCACAGAAAGTGATTGATCGGGTTAGATGTTTTGAATCTGATCTCGGTATCATTGAAGGGCGCTGTGATGATAGCCGCCTAGAGCAAGAAGTGTGGTGTCACGACCATTTGGTCATTATTGCGTCAAAGCATCATCCGTACGCTAAGCTTGAAAAAGTCAGTTTTGCACAGTTAGAGCAAGCCAAATGGGTGTTGCGTGAACTGGGGGCCGGTACCCGTCAAAGTTTTGAAAGTGCACTGCACGGGGTCATTGAAGATCTCGATGTATGGCGTGAATATGAACAAATTCCGGTACTTAGAACCTTGGTGATGAATGGTCCTTATCTAAGCTGTCTGCCATTTTTGGATGTGGTCAAACATATTGAGCGCGGTGAACTGGTCGCATTGAATGTGCCAGAGCTGAATATGCAACGTACGTTGTCGTTCATTTGGCGTGCGGATTCGATTGATAACCCGCTGCGAGATTGCATTCGTCGTGAGGCGGTTCGTATGATCAAAGATAAAAAGATGGAAATGTAATCTCATCATTATTTTTGATGCCTAGATATAGTCAAAATGATAGAAAACACAGTGCGTATCGGCGGATTATTGCGCGGATTTAATGACATTGTTGCCACCTGTTTACCGTATTTCTTCCATTTTATAGTAATTTTACTACATAACTGGCGCTTTTTTCTGCGTATTGCGGGTGTTGTGACAAAGGTATAGGTGGTTTTTCTTATCAGTTTTTATGATGACTGATCTTGAAATTTCTCATCTTGCTGATGAGTAATACTGAGTTGCTTTGTGTCTGTGACTGGGGATATCACCGAGTTCGGTGGCATAAACACCGATTATTCATGGTGTTCGGGGATTGAGACAATAAAAAAGGAGAGCCTCGGCTCTCCTTTTTTGTGCGTAAACGATTTAGAAAATCACTCGCGCCGAGGTATAACTACTGATGATAGCTTGGACATTTTCCATCACTTCTTTTGAAGGTGGCTTAACCCCAGTCAGTTGGTAGTCAAACCCCATGGCTTCCCACTTGTGCTCGCCAAGTTGGTGGTAAGGCAGTAGTTCCACTTTTTCAATGTTGTCCATGTCTTTGATGAACTCCCCCAAGAGGTGCGCAGAACGCTCATCATCGGTAAAGCCAGGAACAACCACGTAGCGGATCCAGGTTTTCTGACCACGTTGGTGCAGGTAACGAGCAAAATCCAGTACACGCTTGTTTGGCACGCCCACGAGATTTTGGTGAATGCTGTCATCCATTTGCTTCAAATCAAGCATAACCAGATCAGAGGCATCCAACACTTCATCAACCACGTCAGTGTGCTTACGGATATAACCGTTGGTATCTAGGCAGGTATGGATCCCTTCTGCCTGTGCGGCACGGAAAAAGTCACGGACAAATTCCGGTTGCATCATGGCTTCACCGCCAGAGGCTGTCACGCCACCACCGGATGCTCTCATGAAGTGACGATAAGAGGTCGCTTCTTGAATAAGTTCATCAACGGTGATCTCTTTACCGTCGTGCAGGTCCCACGTGTCACGGTTGTGACAGTATTGGCAGCGCATTAAGCAACCCTGCATAAAGACGATAAAACGAATACCTGGGCCGTCAACGGTTCCGCAGGTTTCAAAAGAGTGAATTCGACCTTTTACTGACATTACTTTAATTCTCCACGTTGGGCGTGTTTTGCTTGTCATTTTATTACAAATGGCGAGGCTAAAGTAGTCATAAACGTACTTTAAGTATGGGGATACCTGCCCACGCGTGCCTATTTGTGCATTCCTGCGATTACAGCGAAAGCGGGCTGACGGTGACGGCCTGCTGGGCTTGCCAGGTTAGGTGCCAGTTGACCAAATGTTGGATCGGCATGGGCTTGCCAATGAAGAAGCCTTGCGCTTTTTGGCACTGCATTTGTTGAAGCAGTTGCCATTGCTGGTCTTCTTCAATGCCTTCGGCGATGGTGTCGAGGGACAGACGATTGGCGAGCAGCAAGCTAGCTTCGACAATGGCTTGAGCGGTGCGGTTATCGGGCAGTGCCTGAATGAAGCTCATATCGATTTTTAGCGATTCAAACGGTAACAGGTCGAGTTGTTTCAGGGAAGAATAACCCGTACCGAAATCATCGATGGATAGCCTAAAACCATAGATCCCCAACCGCGAGGCCGCTTCAAGCCCTTGGTCTGCATTTTCCAGCGCATCCGATTCCGTGATTTCAAACGAAATGATCTGATTCATATTGGGGTGCTGCTGCAACAAGGCAATCACATTATCGACAAAGCCTTTGGCGATCAGGGTTTGCGGCGTGATATTGATGGCCACGCGTCGGCCTTGCAGTGCAGTGAGGTGTGACAAGGTGTAGCGCAATGTCAGCATCGCCAGTTCGGCATCTTTCCCCATCGCCGTCAGCAGGGGCAAAAAGTGCATCGGCGTGAGCAAGCCGAGGGTCGGGTGCTGCATGCGAATCAAGGCTTCACAACTGTCCCACTGGCCCGATTGAATATCCACGATCGGTTGGTAATGCGGGATCAACCAGCCTTCTGACAGCGCTTGTAAAATGTCGTCCTCACTCAGCTGATGTGTGGGGTGAACCTGACGTGGCGTCGCGTGGCGCAAATGCTGAAGTTGCTCGGCTTTGGTCAGTAATAGACGCAAATTGTCCAACGTGGTCGGTTTACTGAGTGTACCCAGTAAATCCAATTGGTAATTGGCACACATTTTACCGACCGAGTGCAATACCGCGGGCGTGGCCGCACTGGAAATAATAATCCCGCCTTGATAGTGCTGCTGGGCAAGATGACTGAGGAAGGCAATGCCATCCATTTCCGGCATGTTGAGATCGCAGATCAATAAATCAAGCGAATGAGAGGCCATTAATGTGAGGGCTTCCTTACCACTGGCTGCACAAATGACCTGACACTGTCCATTACTGGCTTGTTTAATTTGATTGGTCAGCACGTGCTGCTGGAAGGGGTGATCTTCGATCAGCAATATTTTCATGACGGTTGTCCTACTTGATCATGCAGAGCATGGATCAGTGCTTGGATAGGGGGTAAATGCGCAGGATGAATGTGTCCGTCCAGGGCTTCATTTTCAATGCGTTCACACAGCGTGGCCATGTCAGGGCACTCCATCATTAGGGCGGCGCCTTTCATTCGGTGTCCAATGTGTTGTACGTCAATGACATCATTCGTGGTCATGGCCTGAGAAAGGGCAAGAAAATCACTTTCACAGGTCGCGAGGTACTGCACCATGAAATCTTGGCAAATAGCGGGATCCCCAAAAATGGCGATCAGTAACGACACATCGATCGGTCCACAAGCGGGGGCGTTGCTTGTGCCTTGCCCGCAGGTGTCGGGGGCTGCCGTGTCGTTGTTATACGGGGAGCCAGACGCTGTGCTTGTGACCGTGCTTGTCACCGTCGGTACGGCGGTCGGTAGCCACTGTTCGAGTATGTTGGTCAGGGTAGGTAAGGGCACCGGTTTCGATAAATAAGCGTCAAAGCCATACCGCGTAATATGCTCGTCAGCACTGATTGCCGTATTGGCGGTTAGCGCAATTACAGGCAGGTCATAGCCTTGCTGGCGGACGGCCTTGATCAGCCCGTAGCCATCTAAATTTGGCATGTGGCAGTCGGTTAGCAACAACGCATAGTCTTGTTGCGACAGGGCATCGAGCGCGAGCAAGCCGTTGTCGACGATATCGGCGTAATAGCCAAGACGTTGCAGTTGCTGACGAATGATTTGCTGGTTCACCACGTGATCTTCGGCGACCAAAATCAGCTGCTTCTGACGAATAGCGTGTTCACGCGCGATGGGGACCGGGATCTGAATATCATTGTCCGGCAAGGTATTCGCATTGAACACCGCTTTTGACTGTAAGGTTTGCAGCAGGTGCTGTGGTTGCAATGGTGAGCAAGAGAGCTGCCAGCCGGTATCTATCGTTTCAGGCGTCAGCATTGATTTAGGTGACAGCGTGATCACGGTGGTTGGCGCAAGGGCGATAGCATCTTCAGCCGTGAAGCGCACTTGTTGGCACCAGCGGGCGGTGACCAGTACGGTATCTAACCCAAGCAGGCGAGCGTCTTCGAGTAGCTCTCTCACATTGGCGGGCTGCAGATAAGTGGTTTGGCAGTGCCAATCGGCTAAGTAATGCGGCAGCGCAATATCGTCATGCAATAGGCTGTCGACCACACCACAACACAAACCGAGCGATTGTCTGGTACGCGGTTGTACGTACTCGGCAGACAAGCTGAAACTGAACATTGCGCCATTGTCCGGACGGCTTGTCACACTGATCTCGCCCCCCATCAAATGCACGATTTGACGGCAAATAGACAAGCCCAGCCCGGTGCCGCTAAAGCGTCGATCGGTACTGATATCAGCTTGTTGGAACGGTTGGAAGAGCTTGGCGATGTCTTGTTCGCTGATCCCAATACCGGTGTCGCTGATCGTAAAGCGCAGCTGCTGGTGGGTTTCGGTGTGCGCGATGACATCGATCAATAAGGAAATGGTGCCGTGCTCGGTAAACTTGGTGGCGTTGTTGAGTAAATTGTTGAGCACTTGTTTGAGACGCAGTTCATCGACCATCAACTGGCTGGCTAACTGCGGATCTTGCCACAACTTAAAGGCGAGGCCTTTTTGTTTGGCGTGAATGACATGCGGCTGGATCAAAGTATGCAACGTGTCCGGCAAGGCACAAGGCGCCGGTGATAAGCTCAGTTTACCGGCCTCGATTTTCGAGAAGTCCAACACATCATTGACGATATTCAGCAAGTTATGCGCTGACTGGTCAAGGTTTTCATGGATGCCAGCAAGCTCAGTACGGCCTTGGGTGTAAGGCGCCATTAATTCCAGCAAGCTAAGGATGCCACTGATCGGTGTGCGGATCTCGTGGCTCATCATGGCTAAAAAGCGTGACTTGGCCTCAGTCGCACTTTCGGCTTGCTCCCGCGCATGCTCCAGTTCAAATTGCTGACGTTTTCTTTCACTAATATCAATCAAGATACTGGTCCATTGCCAGCCTTGTTCGACAGGGATCACTTGACTGCGAATTTCAACCCAACGATCGCTATCATTGACCGATTGCAACTGCAGTTCGGTTTGCCAGTGACCTTGTGTGAGGGCATGGTCCATTTCACTAAACAGCCAATTATTGTCATTGCGCTGCTGAAGCAGTGCGATGATGCGCTGGGGATGGGTGCGTATCTCGTCGGCAGAAATATTGATTAAGTCGACAATGTGTTCACTGACAAATAACAGTTCAATGTCACTCGGGTTGCGGCTTCGTTGATGATGTTGCAGCAAAATCCCGTCAAAATTATTGGTCAGGTAGGTGAGCTTTTGCTCTGCATCTTTACGTTGACGTATTTCATTGTTGAGCTTTTGTGTCCAATAGATGAAGGTCAGAGACAGCAAGGTGATCAGGCCAAACCCCGCAAAGCCCCAGAAGATCAATTTGCTCAGCGCGACCCCGCTGTTAAGTGTCACGGTGTGCCACTTGTTCTTGATATCGGCCAGTTTACTGGGGGATGTCGCTGCGATAGCTTTGTTTAAAATATCGCGAAGTAGGGGGTTATGGTGGGCGATAGCAATCCCAACCGGACGGCCCTGACGGTCGAGTTCTGACACTTGTACGCGCAGTTTTCCGAGGTAATCACCTTGTAGCAATTGCGAGGCGCTCGATAGGGAAATGACCGCCATGTCGACGGTGTTATCGAGGGTTGCTCGAAGTAGCGCTTCATTGCTGTTAAACAGTGTCACAGGGTTAGAAGGGTACAACTGTTTGAGTAATACCTCGCCGAACCTGCCGTGTACCGCCCCGATGTGTGAGTGGTTATCGACATAGTTCTTCTTCTGTGTAACCGCGCTGAGCATCACCCATTTTTCTTCACTGTAAGGCTGAGTGCAGTTGAGTTGCGTAAGGCGTTCAGAGGTGCAGGTGACAGCAGCAACGGCATCAATGCGACCACTATTGAGTTGCTGCATGATGTCAGTGAAGTTGTTGTTACTGATAGGCACCAGATTAACGTCGAGCTGCTGGGCTAATAAGTGGAGTATATCGGCACTCATACCGGCCATCTGACCATTCTCGTCCGTGAATTGATACGGATAATCATTGGGATGATAGGCGATCTTAAGGGTGTTACGTTGATCTAGCCAGGTGTTCTCAGCATCGGTGAGGTTAAGGTAGCTTTGGTGTGACAGCAATGATTGCTGTCTGGTTGATAGCCACGTGTTATAGATACCCGACATATCTTGCGGGTTAATCTTGCTTAATGCTTGATTGACTTGGGTGATCAGCGCACTTTGCTGTTTATGGGTGGCGATATAGAGTCGCTCATACGGGACATCCGTGAGGATATTTAAGTGCATTAACGCATTGTTATCGTAGTGATTGCGCATTTCATCCAGGGATATCGCATTGCCCACATAAGCATCAGCACTACCGTGTTGTACAGCAGTGAGGGCTTGTTCACTGGTGGGAAAAGCCACGATTTGACTGTTTTTGGCCGCCAGTTGCTGCAACTGCTCGCCAATGGCAAAGCCGTGTTCAATCGCAATCAGCTTTTGGTTTAGTTGGTGAATACTGGAAATCGGGGGGGCATGGGTGATAGCAGCCATCGGGATACTCAGTAATGGCTGGCTGAACGTCATGCTTTTACGGCGTTCATAGGTAGATGAGACCCCAATGAGCAAATCAATTTCATTTGTTTCAAATGCCCGAAGCACATCAATAAAAGTCGGGTATACATATGTTTCAGTCGTAAAACCACCACTATTGGCGATTTCATTCATGATAGCAGGCAGCAAGCCTGAAACATGGCCTTTGTCTGAGACGTAAGAAAAAGGCGCCCAATCAAAAGAAGGGAAGCCTATTTTGATGACGGTCTTCTCGGGGGATTCCGCCCAACTGGTGCTGCTGCTGATCAGAAAGAGTAAAGCAAGTAGGATGCGAATCACGCCGTGATACCTCCTTGGGCAGCAAGATCGGTAAAGCGACTCAGCGCAGTGTGTCGCGGCGGTGAGTGTGCATAGTGGCAGGTCAGTGGCGCATACAACATGAACGGTAGGGTTCCTACTGCTATCGAATAATGAGTCGTCCTTGTCAGAGAGAGCAAGTGCTGCTGCGGCCATGATGACACTCAATTCCTTTGAGTATTCGGGTATGGCTTTAATGAATTGTGAAGGATAGTAGATAAGTAGTATGGAGATTGCAATATATCGCTTAGGTGTCAGCGTGGATATTTTTGAGAGTTTGATGGTGGGCGCGATTTGAATCAAAAGGTGTTTCTTTTCTATTGCGTTAACTGCTTGGTTTTCAGCAATAAAAAAACCGGCTATTAGCCGGTTTTTTGTATTTGGGCGACATGTTGCCGCCCAAGGGTCAGAATTCTAAATTATAGAGATTCTGTGAAAGTACGTGCGATAACGTCTTTCTGCTGCTCAGCAGTTAGAGAGTTGAAACGCACAGCGTAACCCGATACACGGATCGTTAGCTGTGGGTAGTTCTCTGGGTGCTTAACAGCGTCTTCTAGCGTTTCACGGTTTAGAACGTTAACGTTCAGGTGTTGACCGCCTTCGATGCCAGCTTCGTGGTGGAAGTAACCATCCATTAGGCCTGCAAGGTTAGTACGCTGGTTGTCTTGCTCTTTACCTAGTGCGTTAGGCACGATAGAGAACGTGTAAGAAATACCATCTTTTGCATCAGCAAACGGTAGTTTACCTACAGATGTTAGAGACGCTACTGCGCCTTTCTCATCACGACCGTGCATTGGGTTTGCACCCGGTGCAAATGGTGCGCCAGCACGACGACCGTCAGGCGTGTTACCTGTCTTCTTACCGTACACAACGTTAGATGTGATAGTAAGAACAGACTGAGTAGGAACCGCGTTACGGTAAGTCTTAAGCTTACGGATTTTCTCCATGAATGAAGAAACAAGTTCACAAGCGATGTCATCAACGCGTGCGTCGTTGTTACCGAACTTAGGATAGTCACCGTCGATTTCGAAGTCGATAGCGATACCGTCTTCGTCACGGATAGGCTTAACCGTTGCGTGCTTGATAGCAGACAGTGAGTCAGCCGCTACAGATAGACCTGCGATACCACACGCCATTGTACGGTAAACGTCACGATCCATTAGCGCCATCAAAGAAGCTTCGTAGCTGTACTTGTCGTGCGAGTAGTGGATAGCGTTCAGTGCGGTGACGTACTGTGTTGCCAACCAATCCATGAAGCTGTCTAGGCCAGCCCATACTTTGTCGAAGTCTAGTACTTCGTCAGCCATTGGCGCTTGCTTAGGACCTACTTGAAGTTTTAGCTTCTCATCCACACCGCCGTTGATTACATACAGTAGTGTTTTAGCAAGGTTTGCACGCGCACCGAAGAACTGCATGTGCTTACCGATAACCTGTGGAGATACACAACAAGCGATAGCGTAGTCATCGTTGTCGAAATCTGGACGCATTAGGTCATCGTTTTCGTACTGGATAGATGAAGTATCGATAGATACTTTTGCACAGAAGCGCTTGAAGCCAGTAGGAAGCTGCTCAGACCAAAGTACAGTGATGTTTGGCTCTGGAGAAGGACCCATTGTGTAAAGCGTGTTCAAGAAGCGGAAGTTAGTACGGCTTACTAGTGTACGACCGTCACAACCCATACCACCCATTGATTCTGTTGCCCAGATTGGGTCACCAGAGAACAGCTCATCGTACTCAGGAGTACGTAGGAAGCGAACCATACGCAGCTTCATTACGAAGTGGTCGATCATTTCCTGTGCTTCAACTTCAGTGATCTTGCCAGCCGCAATATCACGCTCGATGTACACGTCTAGGAACGTAGAAGTACGGCCTAGAGACATTGCAGCACCGTTCTGAGACTTAACAGCGGCTAGGTAGCCGAAGTAAGTCCACTGGATTGCTTCTTGTGCAGTTGTTGCAGGACCAGAAATGTCTGCGCCGTATTTCTTAGCCATCACTTTGATTTGGCCTAGAGCACGGTATTGCTCTTGAATTTCTTCACGCAATTGCATGGTCATCTGTAGATCTTCGCCAGATTCCAGTTTCGCTTGTAGCGAATGGAATTGCTTAGCTTTGTCCTTCATCAGGAAATCTACACCGTACAGTGCAACACGGCGGTAGTCACCGATGATACGACCACGGCCGTATGCATCAGGAAGACCAGTCAGAACACCAGACTTACGGCAGTTCATGATATCAGGCGTGTAGATATCAAAAACACCTTGGTTGTGTGTCTTACGGTATTCTGAGTAAATCTTAGAAACCATTGGGTCTAGCTCGCGATCGTACGCTTTGCAAGAACCTTCGATCATGCGTACACCACCGTTAGGGATAAGTGCACGTTTTAGAGGCGCTTCAGTTTGAAGACCTACGATCTTTTCTAGATCTTTGTTGATGTAGCCTGCATCGTGAGCAGTAATGGTAGAGATAACAGAAGTATCGAAATCCACGGGTGCGTGGGTGCTGTTTTCCAGCTTGATACCTTCCATCACCTTGTCCCAAAGCGCAGCTGTTGCTGGAGTCGCTTCAGAGACTAGGAAAGATTCGTCACCTTCATAAGGAGTGTAGTTTTTCTGAATGAAGTCGCGAACGTTTACTTCGTTCTGCCATTCGCCAGCAGCGAAACCTTCCCAAGCTTTAGCAAATTGCTCTGCCATGACATACCTACCTTTTTAGTAGAAAAAATACGTACTGCGTTGACTGTTGAGCCAGCCCGCCCGAGGGCGACAGTACACTTCAAGTAACAATAATACGGATAACCAAATGTCCTGTCAGCAACTAGAACAGCAGATTATTCGTTTTAGTACGACTTATTTTAGAGAAAGGGCAGCGCTAAGCACTGCCCTTGCCAAATTATAGTAGTGCTGGAATGCCGTATTGGCCTTCGAACATACCGACTGCAAGCATTGCAATCACACAGATCACAAGTACACCTACAGGAATCACAATTTTATCCACGAAAGACAGACGCGCTGCGCGCTCTTTATCGCCGATCAAACCGTTGTTGTCTAATAGCATGGTCAGTGCCCATGCTAGCACTGGGTTCACAACCGCAGAGCCGAAGATACAGATACCAGCAGCCTGTGAGCCTTTCGCATCTTTAACCATCTGCATACCCGCTTCCAATAGTGGAAGTGATACACCAACAAGTAGTGCGATACGCATTACTGGTGGCCATACCGCCACATCCATTGGGAAACCAAGGATAGCGATGATCATCACCAATAGACCTAGCAAGATAGAACCTGCTGGGATAGGGCGCTTAGCGATCGCCGCTGGGATCATGTATGTACCCCAAGATGATGTGATGTTACCACCACCTACTGCTGTACCGACCATTTGACGCACAGAACATACCGTCATTGTGTCATCAACATCCATCAGTACGTTATCCGCACCTTTTGGATAGTTTAGCTCTTGGAAAATACGGTGACCCAAGAAGTCAGGAGACCACATTGCCACAGCTAGGATGGCGAAAGGCAGTGACGCAATGAAGTGCTCGGTGTTTGGCAAGCCAAGCATCCAACCTTCTTCTGTGCTGCCCCACCAGTAAACTGGGTTTAGGTTTGGAAGACCCGTTTCGGTCACAAACTTGATATCAAAGCCTGCGCCAAGAACGAGCGCAATGATAAGGCCAGTCGCTGCACAAACAGGGATAGCCAACCAACGCTTGTTCACTTTTGCAAGGAATGCGTAAAGCGCAATCGTCACAGTCAGTACGATCAAGCCAACATAACCCATGCTACCCGCTTCAACAGTCGCAGATTGAAGGCCAACAGCCCACTCTTGGATTGAGGTGATTTGGCTCATGGTACCCGTTAGACCCAAGAAGATCAGCAAGCCACCGGCGGTGCCTTCTGAGGTCAGGTTAACCAGTTTTGAGCCACCTTTCAGGAGGCTTAAAATAAGGCCAAATACGCCGATCAATAGAGCCAATGCAAGAGGGTGCGCACCGGCAAGAGCAATCGTGCCGATAAGTGGGATCATTGGCCCGTGGTTGCCCGCTAGGTTAGCGCGAGGGTTAAATAAACCTGACGCAATAACACAGAACAGCAACGCTGGAATTAGCATTTCTACACGTGCAACTTCGATCGCGAACTCTTTTCCAAGATTAACGTGATCCCAAGCTGCAGTCAGGCCTTCGGCCCACGACATCATTACCGCAGAGTACATTGCGATAATACCAATAGTACCTGCTAGTGCAGGGACAAGATCTTCTAGTTCAAATCGGAAATCACGGCCAGGAAGGTTTAGCTTCCAGCGACGTGGCTTCATGATTTTTAGCTCATGATCAAGATAGTCTGAACGACTAGCGAAGTCAGATGCAGGGCGATGCTGCTCCTGATAACTTCTTTCTTGTGATGACATAAGTGCCTCGTTCTACGTTAAAAAATAATTCTTATTGTTTTGGTGTTATTACGGACTCATAGCCTGAAAGTGCTCATTTCAGGTGCTGCGCTACGGGCATGTAATTAATTTTCACCAAATTTCACAGCAGTTTACCGTTTGTCTACAAGAATGGAATTGATCTCGATCACTGTCACTAAAATATTCTAAGAAGATAACAAAAAAAAATTGAGTGTAAAGAACAATTGTGATCAGGTGTGAAGTGATTTTAATAAAGAAAAATATCAATCAAGGCATGTATTTAGCATGGTTTCTTTGATTTAACCTTATGTTTTGGATGGTCTTTTTGGGTGTGCAAGGGAGAGGCTGGTTGGGCCCGATGTTGGTGATTTTATGAATGACTGTTTGTTGAAAAATTCATCACACAATTAAACTATTTTTGAGTTTTTTCTGTGCAATTTAGTGTAAACAAAATACATCAAATACCGTGCCAGCGAGACGCTGACACGGAAATATTGATCATATTACTGCGCAGCGTGGGCGCGTTTTGCGGTTTGTAGCTTGTGGTAAGACGCCATCAGCTTCTGGTGAGCAGGGAATTGTGTCATGCCCAAGTCACCGGCGGTCAGGCCGTAGAAACGCACGGTGCCTTCAATGGAACCCCATGCCGCTGCCACGGTATCCGCGCCAAACATGCGTTCGAATACGGCTTTATACTGTGCCGGATCGCGGTCTTCATCCAATGCCAATTTCAGGCTAGTGACCAAGCAGCGGAAGAAGCGCGCACGCTCTGCCGAGTAGGTAGACACGTTGTAATCCACACACCAGCTCGCATGTTCAAGCGCCAATTCCAGATCGCCACCGGCCAATGCCAAGAGGGCTTTTAGCTCGCCAATGCGTAAGGTTTGCCACGCATCGCCTGCTTGTGGGACTAAACCAATGATTTCGTACAGACGGTTAAAGTCGTCAAAGCCTTCTTCTTCCAAAATGTGGAACATTTCAGCGTATTGCTCGGCATCCCACTCAACACTTGGCAGTGCCAGCAGGGTTTCACGCAGTTCCATCGCCACGTTGTTGTTAGCTTCAATCAGCTCTTCAACCGGGTAGATTTCAGACCAGCCCGGTACGATGATACGGCAGCAATCAACGCCCAAGTGATCGTAATCAGCGATGTACGCATCCGTACCCTCCGCGTGCAGTTGTCCCATCAGGTGGTTGAATTCTTCTTCTGACGTGCCGCTGAAGTTCCAGTCAACGAAGTCGTAGTCAGCTTCGTGCTTGAACATGTCCCATGACACCAAGCCTGATGAATCGATGAAATGTGTTTCTAGGTTGTGGTGATCGCTCACTTCTTCATCGTCAAATGACGGCTCAGGGAACACGTCCAAATCTTTCAGGCCACGACCTTGTAGAAGCTCGGTCACGGTGCGCTCAAACGCCACTTCAAAGCGTGGGTGGGCACCGAAAGAGGCAAAGCTGGTACTGTTTTCTGGGTTTAGAAGTACCACGCAGATCACGGGGTATTTACCGCCTAATGATGCGTCGTAGCATAGGATTGGGAAACCTTCGGCTTCAAGGGTGTCAATAGAGGCTTTGATGCCAGGGAAGCGGTTGATCACGTCAGCTGGAATTTCCGGCAGGCTGATGCGCTCGGCAATAATGCGGTTTTTGATTTTACGTTCAAACACTTCCGACAACCCTTGGGTACGGGCTTCGGTCTTGTTGTTACCGGCTGACATGCCGTTCGACACGTACAGGTTGCCAATGATGTTCATTGGAATGTACACCGTTTCGTTGTCGCTCTGGCGTTCAAACGGCAGGCAGCAAACACCACGTTCCATGTTGCTGGATTGCAGGTCGACCAAATCGGTGCCCAGTAGCTCCAGAGTTGGATCGTAAAACTGGGTTAAACGCTCATCTAAAATGCCTTCAGGTGGCAGGTTGTCTTCCAGATCAATCGGGAACCATTTTTCATTCGGGTAATGCACGAAATCGCCGTTTGCCACGCCTTCGCCCAAGTAGTAATCGGCGTAGAAGTAGTTGGTCGACAAACGTTCAAAATATTCCCCCAGTGCCGATGCCAACGCCGCTTTTTTCGTTGCGCCTTTACCGTTGGTGAAGTTCATTGGTGCGTCAACGTCACGGATGTGTACTGACCAAACGTTAGGGACAGGGTTCAACCAAGAGGCTTCTTCAATGTTGAAACCTAAGTCTTTCAATTTGGTTTGGAAACGCTCGATAGACACTTCAAGCGCGGCGTCTTTACCGGGAATAAATGTTTGCATAATTGTTCTCGTTGGAAGATGTTGAGTGGCACGAAGTATACCCAATTGTTAACCAGAAACCTAAATGTGATCGCCGTCAATGTGTTTCGTGATGTTGTGACAACAGTGGCTGGTTATGAATTATTTCTGCTACTATCGAACTATTCATCGTTAGCGATTCAGTGAGAGGAAAAACATGGATCTGGATGCGGTTGCCAAAGCTTTAAAAGAATTGGGACACCCGACACGACTGGGCGTTTACAAGCACTTGGTAAAAGCGGGTCATGCGGGGTTGCCGGTCGGCAAGCTGCAAGAAGAGCTGGGGATCCCAGGGTCGACCTTATCACACCATATTTCGGGCTTAGTCTCTGCCGGCTTGCTGAAACAAGAGCGAGAGGGGCGCACGCTGTATTGTATTCCGCAGTATGCGATGCTGGATGGCGTTATTGATTTCTTGCGTGACGAGTGTTGCAGTGCGGCGCCGTTATGTGAATCGGTGTGTGACGATAAGGCCGAATAACCGGTGGTGAGCTTAACGCACAACAGCGGTACCCATTGAATGTCTTATGTGGCGTGAATGGGGTTGAATGCATTGAAGTAGAAAGGGCAGCCGCATGGCTGCCCTTTTTCGTTGTGATTGCTGTCGTGGTTATCGCTGCCGATATCACTGATGCTGTTGTTGCGTTTGTACCGGCTCTGCATCGGGAAGAGCGGAAGACAGCGAGGTTGAATCGGTGGTGGAATTGGAGTCAGAGGCCGCGAGTTTTTTCGGTCGCAACGCCAACACATGCAGCAGACGCTCCGGCACTTGTGGCCAGGCTAATGGGCTGGCGATGGGGTTATTTTCGTTAAACCAGCCTTCAAAGCGTTCGGTGTTGTATTGGTAAAATTGCACCGTGTTATACAGCGGAACGGTGATCTGCAGGCTCGCCGTGATCCGGTTAAGTTGACGAATAATGGCTAAACGCTGATAGGCATTGGTGGCCAATGGAAACTGCGTGAGCAAATGGTCGATTTGCGGATCCTGATAAAAGTGCATTGCATAGCGCGGAAATTGCGACGATTGGTAGTCACTATTGAAGGCGGTATCGAAATACTTGAAGGGTGTGGATCCTTCGGGATAGTTGGTCAGTGCAAGTTGGTATTGGCCGTCTGCTAAGCGTTGCACAAAATCACTGAACTCGCTTTCTTCGGGTTCGACATGGATCCCGATGCGACCTAACATTTCACTGACCAGCAAGGCTGTTGTATTGAAATCTGACCAGCCGTAGGGGGTTAGCAAGGATAATGACAACGGCTCACCAGAGGGCAATTCACGCCAGCCATCACCGTCATGATCCACAATGCCCAGTTTGTCCAAACGGTTGGCCGCAAGGAGCGGATTAAACGTCATGAAAGGCAAATATTTCTCGGTACTGATAGGGTCGACCCAGTTTTTAAATTGCGGACTGACCCCCGACGCATATTGTGACGGCTCACCTTGCCCAAACGCGGCGATATCAATCAAAAGTTGACGTTGAATCGACATGGAGACGGCACGGCGAAAATCCACCTGCTCAAAAACCGCCTGAATCTCTGGATGGGTGGTTTTGAAATTGAACATCAAACTGATGTTACTGGCGGGCGGCAGCCAATACTTAAAGTGGGGTGAAAACGAGGCGTAACGGCGATCAATGTCGGGAATGAAACCGCCACTCCAGTCAAATTCACCGTTAGCAATGCCACGAATGAATTCATCGTTATTGGACACTTTCGGGTAACGCAAACAATCAATGTGGCGTTGGTCGGCTTGCCAGAATTGCGGGTTGGCACATTGCAGGTAGGCGTCGTCTTTGAGCTCGGTAATTTCGGTAAAGGGACCGGTGCCAATCGGCGTGGCATTGGCAAAAGTTGCAATGTCTTTCACTTTTTCCCATTGGTGCTTAGGCACAATGGGCTGCAACACGAGGGTGTACGCCACCAAGGCATTGGGCTTTTTGAGCTTCATGTACACTTCATAGGGGCCGCGTTTTTCAATGTGTTCAAGCCATTGGTTAATGGCATGGGCATCCAATTCGGGGTGTTGCTGCACGAGTGAATAAGAGTAGAGCACGTCGTCGGCGGTAAATGGGGTGCCATCTGACCATTTCACTCCTTCACGCAGTGTAAAACTGATCCCTTTTAAGTCTTTATCCAAGCGGTAATGCACGGCTAAGCGGTACTCTGGCTTGTTATTTTGCAGGGTGTTGAAAATGATCAGGGGTTCAAACATGAATTGGTGTGTCGTGGGCATACTGAGTTTCGAGAACGGATTAAAGTTCGCGATGATATGGTCACGATGCTCCGGCACGATGGTGAGCGTGACCGGATTTTTTGCCGCATCATACGCTGCATAGCTAGCAATAGAAAAGAAAGCGGAGACAAGGATGACGATGCTGTGAAGGCCGACAGTGAATTTTTTAAACAGTACGCTAATCATGGCTTATCCGGTTATCTCGATGCTAAAAGTATTCTATCTAAATAAGCGACTGAATGTATAGGCTTGAATTCAATGACCTAGAAATACTGCGTGATTATTTATGCTGATTATGTGAATTTAAATGAGCGTTATATTTTGTGTTACGCTTTTTGTGTCTTTCAATGTGCTTTTCAATGCGATCGCGGGTAGCAGGTGATAAGAATGAACAAGAGCGTAAAACGGGCGACAGCGTGGATCATGACCGTCTTCTTACTGCTTGGGGGGATATTCTGGGTAGTGTCGGCACAAGAAGAACCCCGCCAGACCGTGACATTTGCGGTAGAAGGCAGTTATCCCCCTTTTAGTTGGACGGAGCCGAATGGTCGCATCATGGGGTTTGATGTCGATATTGCTCGCGCCCTTTGCCGTGAAATGAAGGTGCGTTGCCGGATTGTCGCCCGAGAGTGGCCGGCTTTAATCCCTGATTTGCTCGCTCACCGTTACGATGCCGTGATTGCCGCGATGTCGATGACGGATGTGCGGCGGAAACAGGTGACGTTTACCGATAAATACGCCCAAATACCCAGCCGTTATGTGGCGCACCGCGATACGGTATTAACCTTTACATCTGCGGGATTAACCGGGGTGAAACTTGGTGTGATCCGCGACACCAGCCAAGATCATTACCTGACGGCACAGTTTGGTGATGTGGCGCGTATTGTGCGTTCTGACACCATTGAAGGGCTGCATGCCGATTTGTTTACGGGCCGCGTGGCGGCAGTATTGGCGGATGCGGCCGTTTTAGACAGTGCGGTGCTCAATACTCCGGGCGGAGGGGCGTACGCCTTTGTCGGGCCGGTGTTGCGTGATCCGGCTTGGATCGGGGACGGTTTTGGTATTGCACTGCGGCCGCAAGACGGGCCGTTACAGCAGCGATTGAATGCGGCGATCACGGCGATCCGTGCGAAAGGGATCTATCAAATGTTAGCTGAACCGTACTTTAGCTATGATGTGTACGGTTATTAGCTGGAGCGATGGGGCTATGCTATGGCGTTATTGCGCTATGGATGTATAAAAGAAGCAATTAGGAAGATAAATCAATGACGTAAAAACGCCACGGCAGCATTGCCGTGACGTTGACATCGCAGCGGTGTCAGTGCATTACACGGCGACATCGTCGTACAGCGGGATGCGTGTGAGGGCTGCCACCTCATCGATATACTGGCGCACTCGAGGCGGGAACTGAACGCCGTTGATCACCGTGTGATTACGCAAAACAGGGAACAGATTGACATCGTCATAGCTGAGGCGATTATGGCGCTCAGACGGCAACACCAGCCAATCTAACATGGCGTAAGACGCATTCAACCCCACTACGTATTCATCCGTACGGGCAAAAGCCTGATCAAACGGCTGTTCAATCATGGCCGTCTTGTTGTTGATGAACCAGTCTTTCGCGGCTTGCGAGCCAAACTCGGGTAAATCAATCATCATCCAGCGTGGGAATTGCAGGTTCCCGCTGAATGGGCGTGCTGCATCTGTCCATGCGGCAATACGGGTGTCTTGCTCGGCCGGTGTCAGTTGCGGTTGCCCGTCAAAGGCATCAAGGTAAGCGGCAATATCGAGGCTTTCGGCCATGTAACTGCCATCGTCTTTTTGCAAAATAGGCACAAGGTTATCGCCCACTTTCTCAATGCGTGCTGCCACGTCATGGTTTTGCAGGTATACCCATTCCACATCCATCTGTTTGTAGCCGGCAACCATCATTGCCTTGATACAAAAGGGGCAGTGGTCAAACACGAACAGTTTCATGATCTCTCCTTCATTGATGATTACCGAGCCGACTCTGCGACCCTGTCAGGTTATTGCGTTCTGTTATTGGTTATTCGAAGGTTGACCAGATCGGCGCGTGATCGGACGGTTTTTCGATGCCACGTAATGCGTAGTCGATCCCCGCGTCAATACAGCGCGCGGCCAATGATGGGGTCGCCAAGACCACATCAATGCGTAGGCCACGGTTGTCATCAAAGCCTTTTGAACGGTAATCAAACCATGAATATTGGTCATCTACCGTTGGGTGAAGTTGGCGGAACGTATCCCCAAAACCCCAGCCCAGCAACGTCGCGAGCCATTCGCGCTCAATCGGTTGGAATGAACATTTGCCGGTTTTCAGCCAGCGCTTGGCGTTGGCGGGGCCAATACCGATATCTAAATCCGTTGGGCTGATGTTGATGTCACCCATAATGATCAGTTCATCGTCTGGCGTATGGTGGGTATTCAGATACGTCATCAAATCGGCATAGAATTTTTCTTTCGCGGGGAATTTGGTTTCGTGGCTGACGTTATCCCCTTGTGGGAAGTAGCCATTGAGTACCGTGACGTTTTTGCCGTTCTCTTGGGCAAAGGTCGCCATGATCATGCGGCGTTGTGCGTCTTCGTCATCGGTCGGAAACCCTTTACGCACCTCAATGGGAGTCTGTTTGCACAGCATGGCCACGCCGTAGTGGGCTTTTTGGCCGTGGAAATACACCTTGTAACCCATGGCTTCAACGTCTGCGAGCGGAAAGGCCTCATCGTGCACTTTGATCTCTTGTAGACCGATGATGTCAGGCTGGTGCTTGTCGATGATCGCTTGAAGTTGGTGAAGGCGAGCGCGTAATCCATTGATGTTGAAGGAAATGACTTTCATTATTTAATTCCAATATAGCGTCGGCAGCAAGGCCGGAGTCCGGAATGATCCCTCACGTATCCATGAGGTGACAGGAATGGAAAAAATACTAACACACATTGTGAGCGTGAAGTGAAACGTCGAGGGGAAAAGATCTCGTCTATGCTCAACGGTAATGTATGAACCGTCATGACAGAGGAGAAAACAATGGGGATTCTTTCGTGGATCATTTTGGGGTTGCTGGCCGGTGCGCTGGCGAAGTGGTTGATGCCAGGCGATGATGGCGGGGGTTGGATTGCCACCATGGCGCTGGGCATCGGTGGTGCGTTTGTTGGCGGTTGGGTTGGCTCCTTCATTGGTCTTGGGGCGGCCACGGGGGTGAACATCGGTAGCCTCATTACTGCTACGTTAGGGGCGTTTATCTTATTGTTCGTTTACAACAAGTTTATCCGCTGATGGGGGGATAGACAGCGCATACGTTGCATAGCATCCGCTCTTAACGGCGAGCTGGCGGGGTCATCACTTGTTCGATTATTTTGATTAAGTTGGTTTAATTTACCCCGCCGACATTCACCGTCTTCCTGCCTATACTGCTTGTCATTAATGATGATGTAGACAAAAACGTGATTCAGTCACTGACAGCGCGAGGACGGCAAAATGGGTAAATTAGTGCAGGGTGTGTGGCATGACGTGTGGTACGACACCAAAAATAATGACGGGAAATTTGTCCGTGAAGATGCGGGTTTTCGCCATTGGTTAACACCAGAAGGTGAAGCGGGGCCAGAGGGCCAGCAGGGCTTTCCGGCGCAATCGGGGCGCTACCATCTGTATGTGTCACTGGCGTGTCCGTGGGCACACAGGGCATTGATTTTACGCCAGCTAAAAGGACTGGCTCCACACATCGGTGTTACAGTCGTGAGCCCGGATATGCGTGAGCAGGGTTGGGCGTTTGATCAGCCAGAGCCGCATTATGGCTTCGATTTTTTGCATCAGCTATACACGAAAGCCAAACCGGATTACACCGGCCGCGTGACGGTGCCTGTGCTGTGGGATACGCAAACACACACCATTGTGAGTAACGAATCTGCCGAGATCATCCGCATGTTTAATACCGCATTTAATGGGCTGACAGGCAATACAGCGGATTATTACCCGGCGAGTTTGCAAGAGGAGGTCGAACAGTGGAATGCGCTGATCTATCCGGCGATCAATAACGGCGTGTACCGTTGTGGCTTTGCCACGACGCAAGAAGCTTACGATCTGGCTTTTGATGCACTGTTTGCGGCACTCGATACGGTGGACGCGCACCTCGCGACACACCGCTACTTAGCAGGCGATCAGATCACCGAAGCGGATTGGCGTCTGTTTACCACACTCGTGCGATTTGATGCGGTGTATGTTGGTCATTTCAAATGTAATAAACAGCGTATCGCCGATTATCCGCACTTACAAGATTACCTCAAAGCGCTCTACCAACAACCGGGCATTGCCCAAACGGTCGATATTCCCCACATTAAACGCCATTACTACGTCAGCCATACCACCATTAATCCAACAGGCATTGTGCCGTTAGGGCCAGAGTTAGATTTCACCTCTCCCCACGGGCGTGACGGCGAAGCCGCACTATGAGATTGACGGTATCGGGGGCGGTAAAAAGGCCGTGATGCGCTTATTACGATTCAGGAGGTGATTGAATGAGGGCATGCGCGGAGGCTGCTGATGGGTACCGTTCGATGGCCTTGTGTTCCACGTTGGTGCATTGATGGTGTGTACGGCGGCAATTTCACGCCATTGTACAAGCAGGCGTTGTCGCCAGTCTGCCAGGTTATCCGGTAATGGCATGGCGCTAATGGCTTGCAGGGCATGGCTATCGCATGCTTGGCCGAGGGCTAATTGGCATTGTAAGTAACCCAAATTGGCTTCGCTGCACAATGGATAATGTTGCAATATGGCTTTATAGCGGCCAATGGCTTGATGTGGCGCCAGCGTCAGCAGGGTATGGGCATCATGCAGTTGGCTTTCTAACGGCGAAATGGCTTGGATCAACACGGTATTTTGCTTCAGCGCCTGTAGGCGCTGAACGCTGTGATCATCAAATTGGTCACGGCTGGCCAATACACGGCGACATGCCGCGATCAATTGGGTTTCACCCAAATGTAACAACAGCGGCAACACATCGGCCAGCACCACGGAAGGTAAGCGTGAGAGCTGGTTGAAGTATCTCGATAACCCCACCATCACACGGCGTTTTGCTTTCAGCGCTTGTTGGTTACCCAGCTGCAAGCGCGCCATCATTATATGCCCGTAACAGGTCAGGTAAGGACGCTGTGCCGGTAAGATCCGCAGCGACGCTTTATGATCAATCCCTTTTAAGGCCTGCTTGAGTTCACGGCGAAACGCCACCGACGAATGTGCAAAGTACGTGCGCTCAAAAATGGCAAAGTATTTGGCTAAGCTGACAATCCAGCCCACATCAATGATGGATAAATGGTTGGCGAGTGTGCGTCCAGTTTTGATCAGCAGTGCCACATTATCGGTATAAGCGGCAAGCGTGGCGACGGTTAACACGCGGTGCTGGATGCTGGGGGTAAAGGCCTGCGCTTCTTTTGCTATCTGTAACGCTCGGTGATATTGCCCGCTTTGCGTGAGGTAATCAGCCAAATCATCATATAACTCAAGCTGTAACGGCGTGCGGGTAATCTGTGCTTCTATGCATGCAATCGCCTGTTGGTGATCGCCGCGTTGGTGGTGACAATATGCGGTGAAGCGTTGCCACTGTGCACTTGGAGGGTGTGTTTTCCATTGTGTGAGCGAGGCGAAGAGCGCCTCCCATTGCCCGGTTTGACGCAATAACGCCCACAGGTGTTCGGCTAATTTAGGTTGATAGCCGGTGCGCGACAAGGTCTGCTGGCATAGCGTGATAGCTGAGGTGATATCTCCGCCAGCAATGGCATCGTGAATAGGTTGGCGTTGCATGACATTGTGCAAGGTGGTTGTCAGGGCTTTTTGTACCCGTTGCGTGGTAATGGGCTTGGTGAGAAAGCCATCTGGCGCCATGGTTAAACCGGTGAGGATCACTTCTGTGCTGCGATCGCCAGAAAGCATGATAATGCCACAATGTGTTGTGATGTGCTGACGCTTTTTCAGTAAGTGGAGCAGTTCCGGGCCGGTGATCGGGCCATCTAAATGGTAATCGACAAACAAAAGGTGATAGGCGTGTTTGCGGCATTGACTGATCGCTTGGCGGTGATCATGGGCGATGTCGACCGTTTTAACGCCGAGTGTGTGCAGGACGCTTTTGAGCATCATTGCGGCGCTGGGTTGATCATCAACGATGAGTATGTGAGCCGATAGCGGCAGTGCAGTGGGAGTCGACATATCCTTGTCCGAAACACAGAGTATTGATCTTAGTGTAGAAGGCGGACAGTAAAAGCGATAATGCGTAGGCAAGGAATGCGAGTAACTAGCAGCTTTTTCAGTGAGCATCCGTGCTTTTGGGCTTTGCTTGGGATAGTTGGGATTGGATCATTGGCTGTATCGTTATCCGCGCAAACGTGATGCATTCGTGGATACCATGACCATGCTTCTGGCCGGTTGTGTCTCACGCATAGATGACAGCATTTTTTTCCTGACCGCCTGTAAGTGCTCATCGTGTTTTTGACGGATAATAGCACGGACTCTTTTTTTATCTTGGCTCATGGTTTATTTCATTCGAATGTAGGTTTCGCAGGCATTACAGTAGTAAATGGCTCGGTAGAAGAAACGCTGAAATAGGCTGCGTTTTACTTTGATAAGCGCAGGGTGGTGGCAAGTGGTGTTGTCGTGACTCATGGTATTGACCGTGTGATGTTGAGAAAAAAAAAGAGAATCCGTCCTCTCAAAATGCACAGAAAAGATGCAGTAAAGCAGCATGCCTTAAGGGCTATCAATCATGCTTTTCGTTGTTCACACATAAACACGTGTACAAAGTATGGTGTGTATAGCGTGGCAACGACGTCGTTATCTTAGTGCTTATTCCTAAAAGGAATGAAGTTATAGTCGGATTATAAAAAGCATGATGAATCTATATGCAGGTGAAAATAAAGCACATTAAAATCAATGCATTAAGGTGTTATATAATTCGATTGTCAGTGACTTATTAATTTATATCAGTGTGATAATAGCGTTATGGTGCCCCAAATATGAGGATTATGAGGGGGGGCCGTGATGCTGTGATGTAAGTGTTGGCATCGTTCGGTGGAGTAAAGGGTAAGCGAAATAAAGGCGGTATTAAGGGGGGAGATGTACGACAGTGGGGGCTTAGGGAAGAAGATGAGTAAGTAGCATGTTCTTCATTCTGATGACTTGTTCTGGATGCGTGGCAGTGGGCAATCGAGATAAGGCACACAAAGACAAGGTGCATGATAGGGAAAGCTTTGGCGGTTAAAAAATCAGGCGTGAAATAACGGTGGGCAAAATAGCAGGCACAAAAAAAGCCAGTCGCTTGCGCAACTGGCTTGAATGATGGTGGAGGGAGAAGGATTCGAACCTTCGAAGGCAGAGCCGTCAGATTTACAGTCTGATCCCTTTGGCCACTCGGGAACCCCTCCACAGGGCGTTTATAGCCAGAAATGCCAAAGCACTTCTTTAGAATGATGGTGGAGGGAGAAGGATTCGAACCTTCGAAGGCAGAGCCGTCAGATTTACAGTCTGATCCCTTTGGCCACTCGGGAACCCCTCCACGGGGTGTTGCATTGTTACAGCCAGAAACGCCGGRGCATTTCTTTAAAATGATGGTGGAGGGAGAAGGATTCGAACCTTCGAAGGCAGAGCCGTCAGATTTACAGTCTGATCCCTTTGGCCACTCGGGAACCCCTCCACGGGGTGTTRCATTGTTACAGCCAGAAACGCCGG
>NZ_JAKJSN010000025.1:0-84151 GCF_050337005.1 Photobacterium japonica
CTGTATAATGATAAAGAATTACACATATATTCATTTTTTGATGGGCATATGTATGTTGATAATATTGAGAATGGAAACCGGATTAATGCTATGGCTACTGAAAACCGTTCAGTTAGCGATGGATTAATATTCCTAAATGCTTCATCATTTCAAATTAACAAGAACATTACTAAAGACAACCTGACTAAAACTCGTTGTCGAGACTTGAAAAGCAGAAAAAAGCTTAAAGAACTCTCTGAAATTGAGTTTCAAGCAGCGGAAGATTATTGCTTAAAACACAATCTTCATTTTGGTTATTTAAACTCTACCGATGAAAATGGTGAATTTGTAAGTAAGCGGTTCTCTGATGTTACGTTTTTGAATAGCTATTTATTACCTCAAAACAATGAGTTAAGAGATAAATACAGAGCCCAATTTAATTTCGACCTAAAACCTTCAAACCTGAGAGATCGTCACCTTGATATTGGTCGTCTAATTGAAAACGCTTTCCACTCTAAGGTAAATATTAGTAAAGAGAACTACCAAGTAATTTCTATGGATAGGTCTGGTAACTTCATAGCAAATGGCTTTGTCCATAACTTCGATGGTCAATACTCAACATATCACCAAGATTGTAGTGGCATCGATTTGATTTCCATGGATAAGGATGTTGTTATCATCGACTCAGTTATTGATACTGGTGCAACGATTGAAGACATTGTTGGGAAAATGCCAAGTAATTACAACAAACATATTCACGTTATCTGTCTATGTATCAATATCAAATCACTTTCTAAACTGAAAACTTTATGCGGCAAAATTACTTTCCATTGTTTAGGCTTTTCTAACAAGGAAGACCGACCAACTGGAAGAAAAGATATGGGAGCTCGTCTCTATGGTACTATGAACTAAATACATTACTTTCTTAATGTTAGTGTGCTCTGATCCCGCTTACACGATCTCGTCATGGCTAGCCACAAGCGAATAGGTAAGGTCGAGTATGGGATATGACATGTTATCCGCGCAGATCTGACGCTCACAATACACTGTGAGCGTCAGGTTCAGAATGTCAGCGCGTGCTTACATCACACATTCTTTAGCGGCTTGTGCCTTTTCAACGCCCTGTTCGATCAAGGTTTTGGTTTCTGGGTTACCGATGGCTTCCATCACTTTCGCCATCATCTTTTCTGCGGTCGATTCAGACGACACATCTACCAAACACTTGTACGCGTTGGCGATGTGGTCTTGCGCGTCAATCAACATGTCAGGATCGCTGAAATCCGCATTCAGGGCCTCATCAACCGCTTCCACCAGTGCTTGTGCTGATTTTGATGCATCGCCCAGTGTATCCAGTTTCAGTTCGCTTAAATCGACCGAATCCATTTTTTCTTGCATCGTGTCTACCGCGCTGTTCGCGGCATCTTGTGCTTTATCAATCGCTTGGTTGGCTTCTTCACAACCGGTCAATGCTGCTACCAGCATCAGTAATGAGAGGGTCTTTTTCATCATTCTTCTTTTCTACAGCCGATAAGGAATGGCGGGGCAGGTCACTACGTGAGCAATGTCTGTATCACCCTCGTTCGGCTCACCCCCACCTGTTGCGGTGGCATTATCATGCCGTACCGCGAATAGTCGCTATGCTATTTCACTCTTATTCATCACACAATCAGTAAAATGTAACTTATTGGCAAAAGTGCATAGTTGTTCTCGATCGCTCATCGGGTTTTCACGCTCGTCAGGCGTTCTGAGGGGAAAATGTTTTGAGTACGATGGATTCGTCGCTATGTATGTGATCAGCTTCACACTTATTATACCGTCGCTTGTTCTGTATATGTGTGCTTGTTACGCTTCGTCCTGTAATGATTCTCCGCAACAAGGACGTTGCACTACTTTTCTTTTATTTTCTTAGCGGCGGGCTGATAACAGCCCGCTTTTTTTACGTTTTTATACCCGTCTCCATACTGCCCACAGATTTCCCCTTAAAATGCCCATAAATCCTTTCGTACTCACAGTTTTTTATTTCATGAGTTAGGATTATTTTAGCTTGTATGTTGAGTTTTAGAGTTAATACTCTAGAATTGGGCTATCTGGCCAATACCTCATGGCTTAAAGGGTTCATAATGAAAATAAAACCAGTCGCAGCACTCATAGGCTGCATGATGATATGGGCGCCGCTCGTCAGCCACGCGGCGACGATGTCTATGTCTTCCCCTGTGCATGATCCTGCGCCTTCCCCTGTATTGAGCTCTGATGCTGCGGTGACCGCGGCCAGCCATCCCGTGAGTTTTGTTGATGCCTGGCAAGCCGTGGTGACCGGTAACGATGGCCTCGCCGCAGATCGTGCCAATGTGGATCGTTACCGCCATATGCAAGATGCCGCCAGCGATCTCTACCTGCCGAACATCAGCGCCACCGCCAAATACACCCGTTTTGATCAAGCGGTGGAAGTGAAACCGACCGATTTGATTGAGAGCATGCCCGCTGGCGATGCTATTGCCAATTTGGCGGCCGCATTAGGGGTTAATGGCTCCAACCTTGATGCGCTGTTTACCTCGCAACTGACCGACCGCGATGTGTTCACCAGTTCTATTCGTGCTATTTGGCCGATTTTTACCGGTGGCCGTATTAATGCGGTGCAAGATATTGCGCAAGGCCAAACCGAAGAAGCCCAGTACCAGCTCGCCATGAAGCAGCAGGGCACCTTTGAAGATCTCGCTAAATTTTATTTCGGTGTGGCGTTAACCCAGAAAGTGCTTGATACCCGTATTGAGGTGGAGCAAGGCTTGAAGAAACATTTCCACCATGCGCAGCAATTAGAGCAGCAAGGGCAAATTGCCAAAGTGGAACGCTTGCAAGCGCAAGTCGCTTACGATAAAGCCCGCGTTGAACGCCAAAAAGCCCAGCGTGAAATGGAAATTGCCCAAGTGGCACTGACCAAGCTGTTGCAGCTGGATACCCCAGCAGTGCCGTCAACCGCGTTATTCATTAACCCGTCGTTGCCACCGATGAGCGCCTTCATTGACAAGACGCTGGTGGATTACCCAGGCTTGCACATTCTTGATGCCAAGAAGAAACAAGCCTCCGGCATGATGACGGCCGAGAAAGGCAAATATTACCCAGAGGTGTACCTGTACGGTAACTATAGCCTGCACGAAGATGACACCTTAGCGGCGAAAACTGCGCCAGATTGGGCGGTGGGCGTGGGGGTGAACATTCCACTACTGGATAACTCGGGCCGTTCGGGCAAGGTAAAAGCCGCGCACAGTGCGATGAAGCAGGTCGATTATTTGCGTGCACAGGCGGAGCAAGATCTGACGGTATTGGTGGAAAAAACCTACCGTGAAGCGATGCAGGCACTGGAAGAGTACAACGGTCTGGCGTCGAGCTTGTCGTTGGCCAGTGAAAATGTCTTATTGCGCGAAAAAGCGTTCAACCAAGGCTTGTCGACCTCGTTAGATGTGGTCGATGCCGAGCTGTATCTGGCGAGCGTGAAAACACAACGCGTGGTTGCCGCTTATCAATATGTGATCTCCCTGACGCGCTTGTTGGCCATCAGTGGCGAAATTAATCAGTTCCATCACTATCAGCAATTCCAAGGTATAGAGGTACAGTCATGAGTCAGTTAACGTCAAAAGCCGCTAAGTTAGCCGTTATTGTGCCTGTCGCCGTGGTGGGGTGGTTGGGTTATCACTTCTGGCAGGCGTACCAGCCAGAGCCCGTGCGTTTGCAGGGACAAATTGACGCGCAGCAATACAGCGTGTCGTCGAAAGTGTCGGGACGGATTGATCAGGTATGGGTACGTAAAGGCGATCAGGTTGAAAAAGGCGATTTGATTTTCTCGCTACTGAGCCCGGAAATTGATGCCAAGTTAGAGCAGGCTAAAGCCGGTGAACAAGCGGCGGATGCGTTAGCGGAACAAGCTGAGAAAGGCGCGCGCAGTCAGGAAATTGCGGCGGCACATGATCAGTGGCAAAAAGCCAAGGCGGCGGCACGTTTAATGAATAAAACCTATAAGCGCGTCGATAACCTGTATAAAGACGGTGTGATGGCTGAGCAAAAACGCGATGAAGCCTTTACCCAGTGGCAAGCGGCACAGTACACCGAACAAGCGGCGTATCAGATGTATGCGATGGCTAAAGAAGGGGCACGGGTAGAAACCAAACGTGCCGCGCAAGAGAAAGCCCGTATGGCGGCCGGTGCCGTGGCAGAAGTGGAAGCGTACGCCGCGGATACTAAAATTGTGAGCTGGTTTGAGGGTGAAGTGTCACAGGTGTTGTTGCATGCGGGCGAATTAGCACCGCAAGGCTTCCCGGTGGTGAGCGTGATGGACATGAATGACGCGTGGGCGGTGTTCAATGTGCGTGAAGATGCGCTGAAAAGCTACTCAGTGGGCACCACGTTTAATGCCGTGATCCCGGCGTTGGGTGAGGCGGAACATGCCTTTACCGTGACCCATGTGGCCGTGATGGGCGACTTTGCTACGTGGCGCACGACCGATCCGGCGCAAGGGTTTGACATGCGTACCTTTGAAGTGGAAGCGCACCCGGTTGAGCCGATTGCCGGTTTGCGTGTGGGCATGAGTGTGTTGGTTGAGTCTGCACAATGAGTCAGACGCCCATACGAGAGTCATTGCCTGAGCCGGACTCAAGCCCTGCCGCTTCACACGCCGCGCTGACGCGGGGTGTGTGGGGCAACGCATGGCGGGAATGGCGGTTACTGTGGCGAGATCGCTGGATAGCCGCCATGGTGTCGTGGTTGCCGATCCTGTTGTTTGTTTTGATGTGGGGCGTTTTCTCGGCGGGGATCGCCCGCGACTTACCGATTGGGGTGGTCGATTTGGATCACAGCGCCCTGTCGCGGCAGTTAGCGCGTGATTATGATGCCAGCCCGACATTGGCGGTGACCGCGTCTTATGCATCGGTGGCACAGGGCAGTGACGCGCTGCGTGGCGGGGACATTTACGCGCTGGTGGTGATCCCGACACAACTGGAAACGCAGACCTTGCGCGGGATGGCACCGACGGTGACAGCGTTTTATAACAGCCAATTTGTGTTGATTGGGAAACTGATCAATTCCGCGGTACAGCAAGCGCAAGGGACGCTCAACGCGAAGATCAATACCTTGCAAAACATGGCATCTGGTGTGGATGTGCCGCTGCAAGCCCTTGGCCAAGCGGTGCCGGTGCAATCGCAAATTACCCCGCTGTATAACAGTAACAGCCATTACGGCCAGTTTCTGGTGCCTGTGGCGATCCCGGCCATTTGGCAAATTGCCATTGTGATCACCACCATTTTGGCGCTCTCGGCAGAACAACGTCGTGGTCATGGCGTGGGCACAACGGGAGGCAAGAGTGGGATCCGTGGCATCACGGAATGGCTAGGCTGTACGCCGGTCCGTGCGCTGGTGGGGAAACTGCTGCCGTATACCGGCCTGTTCATGTTGCAAGGCGCGCTCTTTTTGTGGGCCTTGTATGTGTGGCTGGGCTGGCCGATGCACGGTCACTGGGGCATCTTGTTACTGGCGCAGTGCTTGATGGTACTGGCGTGTCAGGGCGTGGCGTGTTTACTGTTCCTGTTCCCGTTAGATGCCACCAAAGCCATGAGCTTTGCGGCGGGCTTAACCGCGCCAGCGTTTGCCTTTGTCGGGGTCACATTTCCTGCGACAGACATGCCGGACTTTGCGCTGTTCTGGCGTGCCTTGTTACCTGCCACGCACTATGTGGATGTGCAACTCCATCAGGTGAACCATGGTCAGGATTGGTCTCAAGCCTTGCCACAATTGGCCGCTTTGTTGGTGTTTGGCGTTACTTTGATCATTGCGATGTACCGCGTGAAGCAACTGGCACACGATAACGGGCCAGCACAAGGCCTTGCAAAAGGTCAGACAGAAGAACAAGAGAACAGCCCAACCCCGAAGGAGAATAATGCATGACATGGGGAACCTTGTGGCGTGATGAATTACGCGCGATTTTCACCAACACCTCGCTGTTATTTACCGTGTTTGGTGGGGTCCTGATTTACTCCTTTCTTTACCCCATGCCGTACTTGCATCAATTGCCGCGTGAGCAAGCTATTGTGGTGGTCAATCTGGATCATTCCACATTGAGCCGTGATTTGGTGCGCATGGTGGATGCGACACCGCAAGTGCGCGTGGCCCAACAGGCGGGCAGTTTAACAGCGGCCAAAGCACTGATCACCGCAGGGCAGGTAGAGGGCTTGTTGCTGATCCCTGAGCATTTCAACCGTGATGTGTTGTTGGGTAAAAGCCCGACCTTGGCCTATGCCGGTGACGCGGCGTATTTCTTGGTATACGGCACCATTGTGGAAGGCTTGGCGAGTGCAGGCGGTACCTTGGGCGCACAGATCAAAGTGGCGCGGATGGTGATGTCGGGTGACAGCATGGTGCTGGCGGCGGATCAATACACGCCGATAAAGCTGAATGCGCAGCCGGTGTTCAACCCGACCATGGGTTACGTGAATTATGTGGTACCGGCGGTGTTTGTGCTGATCTTGCATCAAACCTTGTTAATCGCGGTAGCGTTGCTGGGGGGCGGGCAAAATACCAGCCGCTTGGCGGGAGAAACGGGGTATTGGTTGCAGCAACCCGCATGGCGAGTGTGGCTGGTGCGCACCACTATTTTTGCCCTGATGTACGTGCCGTTGGTGATGTATTACTTTGGCTTTAGCTTTACGTACTACCAGATCAGCCGGTTAGCGACGATCCCGGATTTGCTGTTTGTCACCGTGCCGTTTTTACTGGCGGTGATTAGCTTGGGGATGATTCTGGGTCAGCTGATCACGCGCCGTGAACTGGCGACCGTGGTGGTGTTGCTTAGCTCGTTGCCGTTGGTGTTTTCTGTCGGCTTTATCTGGCCGGTGGAAGCGCTACCGACAGCGATTTATGCGCTGTCGCAATTGGCACCGTCGACCCCTGCGATTAACGCCTTTTTGCGTTTGAACCAGATGGGAGCGGATCTGTCGCAAGTGATGGACTATGTTGGTTTGCTTTGGCTGCAAGCGGTGGGTTACGGCTTGATAGCGTATTGGCTCATGGCGAGACAGACGATTCACCATCCCAAAACCGTGTAAGAAAAAGCGCCATCAGGCGGAAACCTGATGGCGCTTTTTGTTGAGTGTTTAGCTTCGCCTAGTGAGTTTGATTTTGCCGAGTTAGCGAGGCTCGATTAGCTGGCTGAGCTGAGCAGGGGCGCGTTAAAAGAAACCCAGCGCATCATCACTGTAACTGACCAAGAGGTTCTTGGTTTGCTGGTAGTGATCCAACATCATCTTATGGGTCTCACGCCCCACGCCGGATTTTTTATACCCCCCAAAGGCCGCGTGTGCCGGATATTGGTGGTAGCAGTTAGTCCAAATGCGCCCCGCTTCAATCGCTCGCCCCATGCGATAGGCCAAATTCATGTCTCGTGTCCACACCCCCGCACCTAACCCAAACTCCGTATCGTTGGCAATCGCCACGGCTTCTGCTTCGTCTTTGAACGTCGTTACTGCGACGACAGGGCCAAATATTTCTTCTTGGAAAACGCGCATGCCGTTGTGGCCTTTAAGCAGGGTGGGCTGAATATAATAGCCCGCTTCTGGCGAGCCGTTCCCCACATCCACGCCGCCGCCAATTAACACTTCTGCGCCTTCTTCTCGGCCGATTTTTAAGTAATCCAAAATCTTATTGAATTGCTGCTCTGATGCCTGCGCCCCCACCATGGTGTCGGTATCCAGCGGGTTGCCACGTTGAATTTGCTCGATGCGACCAATCACACGGGCAATGAAGGCATCGTAAATGACTTCTTGGATCAATAAGCGCGAGGGACAGGTACACACTTCCCCTTGGTTGAAGAAAGCCAGCACCGCGCCTTCCACACATTTGTCGATGTAGGCTTCGTCGTGATCCATCACATCCGAGAAGTAAATGTTCGGGGATTTCCCGCCCAGCTCGACGGTGGAAGGAATGATGTTCTCAGCGGCGGCTTGCAAAATTTTCGCGCCAGTTGGCGTCGAGCCGGTAAAGGCAATTTTGGCAATACGGGTGCTGGTGGCCAAGGCTTGTCCTGCTTCTGCCCCTAACCCATTTACCACATTGAGCACGCCCGGTGGTAGTAAATCACCGATCACTTCCACCAGTTTGAGGATAGACGCGGGGGTTTGCTCCGCCGGTTTTAAGATCACGCAGTTACCTGCGACCAGTGCCGGTGCTAACTTCCATGCCGCCATTAAGAGCGGGAAGTTCCACGGGATAATTTGGCCAACCACACCCAGCGGTTCATGGAAATGGTAAGCGACCGTGTGCTGATCTATTTCCCCAATCGAGCCTTCCTGCGCACGGATACACCCCGCGTAGTAACGAAAATGGTCGACGCAGAGGGGCAAATCGGCGGCCAGTGTTTCACGTACCGCTTTGCCGTTATCCCACGTTTCGGCCACGGCCAGCATGGCCAGATTGGCCTCAATGCGGTCAGCGATTTTCAGCATCAGATTCGAGCGTTCAGTGACCGACGTTTTGGCCCAAGCCGCTTTGGCGTTGTGCGCGGCGTCTAACGCCATATCGATGTCTTTGGCGCAAGAACGCGGGATTTCACAAATCACTTCCCCATTGACCGGGCTGATATTGTTGAAGTACTGGCCTTCAATGGGGGCGATCCAAGCACCGTTGATGTAGTTACCGTAACGGCTGTTGAATTCGACAATGCTACCTTCCTGACCGGGACATGCGTAAATCATCGTTTCTTTCTCCTTGCTCGACGTATTGGATAAGCGAACCGCGCACGGTGTGCCTATAAACCGCGTTGTCTTTCGACGTATTGTTATAAAAAGAGGGCTTACTGACGCTGCTGTTTCTGTGTTGTTTGTGTTGCGTGGTGTAAATGTAGTGTTAATTTTGTGGGCGTTCTTTCATCTGTGTACAGAATGTTTGACTGAGCGTACAGAATTTCCCAGTATGGAGAGATGCGTAATTAACAAGTGGTTAACAGCACGATGACGACATTGCTATCCGGTTTACCGAAAACCTTGGTGGAACACCGTACTGCCGTGACAGGGGAGCAGGCGCAGGTCTGCCGCTATGATACGTATTTGCCAGAAGACGCGGTGAGGTTCTCTGTGAGTGAGTTGACGGTGTGTGCCATGCTGACGGGTACCAAAGTCATGCACCACGGTGACAGTGCGCAGGCGCGGGTGTTTCAACCGGGCGAGTCCTTCGTGTTGGCGGGCGGGGAGTCAGTGAAAATTGATTTTCCGGATGCCCGTTTAGCCCAGCCAACACAATGTTTAACGGTGGAGATTGCGCGGGAAAAAGTCCAACAGGTTGCGCAGCAGCTTTGCATGCAGGATGTGACCCACGCGTATGCGAGTGAATATTTGCCCGCCACCTTGCATACGGCTAATGCCCCGCAAACCCAGGCGTTAATTGCGAAAATGAGCCTGATTTTCGATGAGCATGTGCGTGATCAAATGCTGATGGCTGATCTTACGGTTACCGAATTGGTGTTGCGTTTATTGCGGCAAAATACCGCGCAGTTTGTCTTGCGTCACAGTCAGGCGCAACCGGATGCCAATGGCGTAAATGCCGCTATTGCCTTGATCCGCGAAAACATCACCCAATCGATAGAGATAGAAGCGTTGTGTAAAGCGGCGTGCATGAGCCGAACCAATTTGTATCAGAAATTCAAACAGCTGCTCGATTGCACACCCGCGGAATTTATCATCAATACCAAATTAGACGCAGCCACGCGGTTATTTGCCGAAGGCCGCACGATCACGGATGTGAGTTATACGCTCGGTTTTCGTCACCCAAGCCATTTTACCCGTCGATTTAAGCAGAAGTTTGGGGTGAGTCCGCGTCAGTATGTGCAGGCGACGTCGGTCGGGGAGCGGTTGCGATAAGGGCAGAATAGCGCGTCATTCATCGCCTTGTGAGAGAAGGCGATGAATGGACGAGCAAGCAGCGGGGATTATTTCTGTTCGGGCGCTGGCATAGTATAGGCTTTGGTGCCCCACAATGGCACGGTCGACAAGCTGTGCTTGAAGCTGCCTTCGGTTTCTTTGGTAGTGTATGACAAATAAAGCAGCGTCTGATCTTTTGGATCGTAAATACGTCGTACTTTCATGCTTTTGAAGAAGATGCTTTTTGATTGCTTGAAGACCACTTCCCCTGACGCACTTTTGTCGATTTTCGCAATCATGTCGGGGGTGATGTCACCGGTTTGGCGACAAGAAATCGAGCTGTCGCTAGGATCAGACAGGCTCAAATTCGCTTCAATGGAAGCAATGTGACAGGTCACGCCGGTGACTTCTTCATCTTGCAGTGATGAAATTTTGATGTCTTTAAGCGTAAACATACCTAATGATACGTCACCCACTTCGTTGTCTGAACACCCGGTGAGCAGGGTGGTAGCGGCGAGTGCGCCGGCCAGTAATAACGTTGATTTCATTCTTTTTCTCCCTGATTTTCCATCATGATAACAGTAATCCTACATATTGAGGTAGTGGGGTTATCGTGCCTGATGGGGTCCGTTAATCGTTGTCTTTTTCCGTGGTGCTTTTGTTCGTCGTGTTTTTTTCCGTCGCCGCTTTGTTCGCCTGTTGCTGCGTCAGTTGCCATAACTGCTCGGCGCGCGATCCAATGAACCAGAAACTGAGGGCCAATAAGGCAAAAAACACGGTTTTATGCAGGCTGTCCCAGAAGTATTCAAAAAAGCGCGTGTACAAGTTAAGCAGCAAAAAGATCATACCGAAGCTGCGGGCGACCGTATCATCCTGACGAATACCGTAGCCAATCGCCCCGAGGCAGATCACCCCTGACAGTACTGCCCAATGGATAAAATTGAACTGTGAGACGTTCGCCCACGCGGCGGCGCTGGTGTAGTTGCCGATGATGGAAATTAACCATAGCGCACTTAATAGGTATAACCAACCCATAAAGCGGGTCGCGTCTTTTAAGTAGAGCGGCAGCGCATGGCGCGTGGTGGCACCTAATACGAGTGCGCCGATAATGGCCAAACGCCAAGCCATGTTCAGGCCCAGAAAGTACCCGTTGGGATCGGCCCAGAAATCGGTCAGCTCAATGCCCCAACCTGCCAGACTGAGCAGGGCAAATAACCAGATCAGTAAGCTATTTAGGCGTAAGCCGACCGCCCCGTAGACGAGCATCAGTAAGCCTAAAAAGAAGGAGAGATGGAAGCCATCAAACCACGCGGTTTCACGCAAGAAACCGATGGAGACCGCGCTCATAAGCACGCCGAAGAAATATACCGCTTCATTGCTAAAGCGTTTTTCTGGGTGTTTGAGGCGGCGCTTGGCCCCGAAATAATAGGCGAGGGCAGCAATACCTGCACTGATCACGGCTAAGACGCTGGCTGGCGTATCAATCAGTTTTGCCAGCAGTTGCATCAAGTAATCATCAGCCAACAGCACGCCGACAGAGATCACGCAGCAAGTAATGGCAATCCAGAAGGAATAGACAGCCAGCAGTTTCCAATCAAACCCGACCACCACGACACTGTCGCGCAGGGATTGGGCGTTGTCGTGACTGAGCAATTGTTGCTTCTCCCAGTCATCAATAGCGTGATAGACGGTTTTTGCTTGGCGTTTGGTGATTTTCATGGCGGCATCTTTCTTAAACAAAATACGCAGCCAGAGGCTGCGTATTGGGAGAGCTTCTTTGCCTGATTAAGGCTGTTTTGGTGTGTCTTCGGCAATGGCTTCTGGCACAAAGGTCAGAATATGTTGCTCAGAGGTCAAGGTTAAGATGTTGTTTTCCAACGCTGCGTTGTTCCACACTTGCAACGATTGAGTCATCACTGATTCCACGGTCGCTTGATCGTCCTGAATACAGGCCATTTTGGTCGAGCCCATGTTGGTGACGCGGAACTTGTTTTTGTCTGCGACTTCGGCTTGGCCAAAGAAACGGTTACAGCCGCCAAAACCAGAGACTTTCAGATTGGCATCAATCGCCATGCCCGGCACGGTGCGCGGTTCGCTGATTGAAATGTCTTTACCGTCGACTTTGGTTAATACCCAGCTTTGCTGAATGTTTTTGGCGGAAAAGCCGGTGTTTGTCTCGGCCTCACAGCCGGTCAATAAGAGGGTTGCGGTGGATAATGCGATAAGCCACTTTTTCATGAATGTCACCTTAAACCGGTTAGGCATTGTTCGATATGTCAGCCTTGTCGAGGCTGGATTCTGGCTATAATAGTAGCACTTTGTAGGTGTTATCATAACCTTAACTTGTTTTTGGGGGCGGTTATGCGGGGGGCAGGACGGCCGTTACAACATACTGCGCCCAAAATAGTTAATTTCGCCTTTCTTTAGCTGGCGAACATTTTCTTCAGCAGGGTTCATCGACAGTAAGGCGGTGCGCGCTTCGCAATAGCTGCTGTTTTTATTGAAGGCACGGCGGCTCACATCAATGGCACGCTCGGCCAAACGGCGCACTTCCGGTTTGGTTTGGCTATCACTAAAAATCATTTGTTGCTGACTCAGGAGGACTTCCATGTCCTTCATGCATTTTCTTTCATCCGCAGCGGCGGCGGTGGCACTTGCGACAGGGAGGAAGCACGCAAGCCACAACGGCATCAGACGGGAAAGCACGCAACGCGAAGGACGAATTAACATGTAACAATCACTACTTCAGGTAAAAATGCGAACGAATGAATGGATAAAACAAGGCGTTATAATAATGGCAGTTTTTCTAAGCATTGGCGGCAGAGGCACGTGCCTGCGGCCAAGCCCGACGTATCGCGCTTGTCTAATTCAAAACACCAGCAGGTGCTGCGTCCGGCACTGATCTCACAAAAGGCCGGTTGACCGCATTGGCTGCATGTGTGGGTAGACGTCTGGCCACGAATCTCATCAATACGTTGTTGCTGCTGATCGTCAGACATCGCAGACCATGTGGTGAGCTCATGCAGGGTGCGGTGGCAGCCGCTGCAAATGCCGTTGTTATTTTTACATTTTCCAACGCAAGGGGTTTTCACGACAGGCTCCAGATAGGAACAATAAATACCATACGACAGGTACGGCACGGTAGAAAGCCGTACAGTACCACAGTCGTGTCATGCTGTCTTGACGTTAGCGGTTGAGGGTTTGAATCACCTTATCGGGGAAGCCAAAGTATTTCTGATTGCCATCAGGGTCGAGCAGCAAGCAATTGCTCGAGGCCGCAATGTAGGATGTATCGTTGGTGGTAAATATCACGGTGGCGTTGGCGAGCTTTTCCGTAAACAGTTTGTTGATGTATTTGACGTGTTCTTTTTCACAGCCAACAAACGGTTCATCAATGATGATGATGTCTTGATCAGGGCACCCTAGCCCAAGGGCGATGCGCAGGCGCTGTTGTACTCCATTGGGCAGTTGCGACACAAAGTCATTCGACATGGTGGTTTGCAGGCCTTCGGGTAGCCACGGGTGAAGGTCGAAGAAATCGATGAGTTCCTCCATTTGCGCAGGGGCAATCACACCGTCGTGAATAATAAAATTCGATGCGAGCGTGCCTTCAAAGATGTGCAATTCAAAAGGAATGTAATTAATGGCTTTGCGAAAACGGTAGTTATTGAACTGCTTAATGTTGTATCCATCAAACAGCACGTTGCCTTGATAGCGTTCTTCTAAGCCCGCCAGAATACTCAATAAGGTGGTTTTGCCCGAACCGGAAACGCCAGAGATCGAGATCTTATCGCCCGCTTGAGCAGAAAACGCCAAGTTTGTGAGCCCGACAGGCGAGCCTTGATAACGGTGCGTGAGGCCACTGACGGCCACCTTACCGTTAAATTGGCGAATCGGTGGGCTGCTTTCAATGCTGTGGCGGTCGTCATTGAGTGACATGAGGGCATTGATTTGTGCGCTGGCGGCTTTGATGGTTTTAAATTTCGTGATGGCGTTATAAATCCCCATAATGGGCCCTAAGGCTTTCCATACCAAAATAATGATCGCGAGCATGGCGCCTGCGTCAGTGGTGCCGGCCATGACCCCGAGTACGGCTGTCACAATACTGGCGGTGCCGATGGCTTGGATCAGGCCTTGTCCCATCGCTTGAATTTTCCCGTTGGTCATCGACACCCCTTGCGCATCCTCAAGGCTTTGATCGTGTGCCGCATGAAAACGTGAGCGGATCACCCGTAACAAGGGCAAGCCTTGAATACTGCTGATACTGCGCAGTAATTCATTCCATTGGTAAGACACCATGGCGTTGGCGCGTGAGCTTTTGGCGGTGGCTTGGGTGTAGATGTAACGGGAATACACACAGAACACGAGCATCAGCACGATGCCGCCTAACACGGTCAGCGCTGCCGTGCCGGATATCAGGGTGATGGCGACAATGAATATCACGATAAATGGCATATCAAAATAACTAAGGGTGGATTCCGCCGTGACCAATTTGCGCAGTTGATCAATGTCTTTCAGGCGGGCGAGCTGTGACGAGACCCCGGCGGACGATGTCATGGCGTAGGGAAGCCATAACAGTTTGCTGATCACATTCTGGGAAATATGGGTGGCCAAATCTTTGCCTGATGTCGCGAGTATGTTCATGCGCAGGTGTTTGAAGCCATATTCGGCTACCGCGAGAAAGAGCGCAAAACTGGTTAACCAGAATAGGGTGGTTTCGGAGCCAGATGTCAGGGCGAAACTGTAGACCCCCATAATGAAGAACGGTTGCATGGCCCCCAGCAGGTTGATGATGAAGCTGAGGATCATCAGACTTTTGATTTCGTTGTTATAGCGATAAAAGGCGTATTTGATCCAATTGGATTTATCTTGTGATTCAGGGGGCGGCTCGCGGAAAATTTTGGAGTATTCCGAGATCTCACACACGTAACAAGTATCGTCACTGAGCGGATGCTCAACCAGTACATTGTTGCGGTAATCAAACAGCTTGGCGTTGCCATCGTTGATGCCTAAAAAGATGGTACAGACATTATCAAATTCGACAAAAGCGGGGACGCTAATCGTACGGAGTTGATGCATGCTGGTAAGCGTGTGCTTTTTACACGTATAGTCGAGCCGTGTCAGGGTACTGGCAAAGCTGTCAATGTCGTGCGCTTCTGGCATGAAGGCATCGGATAAGATGGCCGGCGTGCCTTCCCATTGTAGGGTGATCAAGGTATAGGCGATCCCTAGCAAGCTTGGGGAGTCCTGATAACGTTGCTTAAAGGTCGCGGAACCGAAGTCGCCCAGTCTTTCTTCGGTATTGCTAAAATCAATCAATACACTCATGCGGCAACCTTCTTCTCAAATTTATGTGTCATCAAGCGGTTATCTAATTGCCCAAGCTGGTTACTGACGATGATGCAGATAAAGTTATTGGCTTTGGGGGCAATACACGCCAGTAAGAGTCGGCCAAATTGCGCGTCATACACCCGATCAATATCATCGATCATCAAGACCGATTTATTGCTTAACAGCGCGCGGACAATGAGCAGGGCAAACAAGACTTGGCGGGAAAAAGGCAGCTGGCTATGGCTGGAGAGTTTGGTGTAAAAACCGTTTTTGAGTCCGTCGATTTTATCTTTGATCGCCAAGTTCTCGCACAACGAAAACGCGGCACTATTCAGGTGCGGTTGAAAACACGTCAGGTTATCAATGATGCTACCTTCGACAAGTGAGGCGTTTTTATCGACCTTGATAATGCTGTTTCGCCAGGTTCGGTAATCAATGTGGTGATCGGGCTGACCGTTGATCTGAATAACATGATCGTCGGCATGGCTGTCGCGGGTGACACAGCGTAAAAGGTGGCTTTTCCCACTGCCACTTTGGCCGGTAAACAGGTGTATATGGCCTTTCGACAGGTCGTATTGTGCTTGTGGCGTGGTGACGGTGAGCGTATCAATCTGCACTTTTTGTTCAGACGCAGGCTGTTTGTTAGCTGTTTTCGCAGGCGTAGCTGACGAAGATGAAGACTGCAGCGCCAGTACTTCAGCTATGCGTTCGATATTAAGTTTATTGACCCGCCAACGACTCAGGGTGCGCATAACCTGCTGGTAAGGGGCAAAGTACCGGTTAGTCAGCAGGATCACGGCGGCCATTACCCCTTGGCTGATGGATAAATCAATCACGGATTGGGCGCAAAGTACAACAACAACGGCGACGGACAGTTGCTGGATAAGACTCAGGGTTAAATTGAACGAGGATTCTAAACGTTCATACGCAATGCTCTGGGTTTCACGTTCTCGGATCATTTCCACCATGACGCTTTCAATGCGGTATTCCATGGTGCGACTTTTGATGTCGAGTGGGTTGGCGACAATCTCGATAATTTTCGAGTTGGTTAAGCCTTCAATGTCGGCGCGTTGAGATAATACGTCGACCCGCTTTTGCGCCAAAAAATGGGCAGTGATCAGCAAAATACCGGAGGCCACGATCAGCGCCAACCCGGCCCAGGTATTAATAAGGAAGATGATCAAGACAGTGATAAGACTGGTGCCCGCGTTGATCATGGCTTTGATCGATTCCCCACCAAAGAACTGCTTAATGTCTGGAATGGCGGCGATGCGTTCCAGATATTCGCCCATTTCTCGCTGGTTAAACCGCTCGATATTCGCCGCACAAATGGCCAGAAACACGTTATTGGTCAACTGGCTTTCAAAGCGTTTCATGATGACGGAGACTAAATGCTCTTCTTGGCGTTTTAATTGATAGTCAAACACGATAGCCGTCAGGATGATGCCAAACAGCAGCATGAGCGACGGGGTTGATTGATTGGGTAAAATCCGGTCAAAAATAATTAAAATAGAAAAAGGTAACACCAAGCCCAGCAAGGTGGTCATCAGGGTAGAAAAGACTAAATACACTTTATCTAATCGGCTGATTTTTCGGGTGAATAAAGGATTTTTCATAATTCGCCCCTGTTACTGCGTGAGCACGTGTAGTGGGATAGGCGAGTCGGCGTTTTTATCACTCATGGGTGACATTTGCTCCGCAATCTTGCCAATCGTGTTTTTATTCAGGTTACCAATGAGTTCATTGAGTTGAACCAAGGCAATGATGTAGTCATAGCGGGCACTTTCATAATCCCGAATGCTACTAAACAGTTTGCTTTCCGCAGACAGTAAATCGGTAATGGTGCGGGTGCCGAGTTTGTGCGCCTTTTGAATGCCGATATAGGACGCGTAATTGGCCTGAATAATGGTGGTCAGGCTTTGCAATGAAGCAGAGAAATCGTTGATGTCATAAATGAAGGTATCAAATTGTTGCTGGCTACGTTGTTTGCTGTCTTGCAGGTCGATTTCACTTTGGGTGATGTTGACTTTGTTCTGTTGATAGCGGTAATAGTCGCGGCCACCATCGACCAGTGGAATATCGAGGGTGAGGGTATAAACGGTTTCCTCGGTGGTGCCGTTATCCGGAAAAAGGGTCGCGGTGGCCTCGTTGGAATTGTTGTAGGAATAGCCGATGCTGCCTTTGAGTGACGGCGCAAAGTCGGCGCCGGTTTCTTTTAACGTTTGTCGGCGTTGATTGACCGTTTGCTGGGCAATGCGCAGATCGAAACCGGAGCGGTAAAGAATGTCATTTAAGGTGCGTTGCCGGTCTGTCGATATTGCGTGAAATTGCAGGCTCGATTGTAAGTCGAAATCGGGCACGAGGCGTTGCTGCACAATATTTTCCAGTTGCGAGAGGATCACTCGGCGGTCTTTATTCAGCGTACGCAGGGTATTGGCGGTGCGTTCTTTTTGCGCGAGGACTTCGTAGCGTTCCGTTCCGGCGACATTCCCGAGCTCAATATTGCGATTAATCAGCGTTAAGCGGGAAACGGAGGAGTCAAACTCAGCTTGTGTTGCGCGAATTTTCGCCCCGTTTTTTAGGTATTCAAAGTAGGTGGTGGAGGCTTCACGAATAATCCGCTGCCGTGTTTGCTCTGTTTTGAGCGTTTCAATATCCACCCCAATATGGGCATTCCCCTGAGAATAGAGATCGCCCAGATCAAACAAGGTTTGAGACAGTGTGATATTGATGCCGTGATCGTTATAGCGGTTACTGACATCCCCACCTTGCTCTTTATGTGTGAGGCCGTCATTCCAGTTTGTATTGGCACTGACCCCCAGTGAGGGCAGAAACTTCGCGCGGTTCACATCCACATCATACTGTGAAGCGCGCAGCCCCGTTTCAGCGCTACTGAGCGTCAGGTTTTGAGCCAAGGCGGCATCGACAACGTGTAATAAGTCGGCCGCCAATACAGGGGCGGATAACGTACCGCTTACCCCGTACAGCACTCCAAAAATCAGCCCATAACCTGTGTGTTTGATGGGGTGACTGGACTTAACAGATTTTTTTAATGGCCATGTATTTTTTAATGACCTTGATAATCTCATCATTTTTGTACGGCTTACTGATGACATAGTCCATCCCTGCTTCAATACATAACTTGTGTTCACTGGCACTGGTGAGTGCGGTTGCGCCAATAATGGTGGCCGGTTGATGAATATCCTGTTCAATCTCCCGCTGGCGGATCAGTTTGGTGGCTTCGATCCCCCCCATGCCGGGCATGATGCAGTCCATAAAGACGATATCGGCCCCGTGTTCTTTCATGTAGTCCACGGCTTGTGAGCCATCGCTGACGGTGTGTGCGTCATACCCCTGTTTACTCAGCAGCTGCTTGAGTAGGAACTGCTGAACCCGGTCATCTTCGACGATCAAGAAAGTATTTTGGGTTTGCACATCCGCCACTTCCGTTGCCTGCATCGCGTCAGTCAGGTTGGGGATCAACTCATGGGGAATAAAGGGGGTATAGAAGACTTTGTCCACATACTGGTGCGTGTCCTGAACCGTACTGGATTCCGACGCGGCTAAGAATAGCTTGGTTTTGCCGGCTTTTTTCAGGCGTGAATGCAAGGTTTTACAGAAGGATTTGAGTTGAATCCCTTTGATAGTGTCAGTGATGATAACGGCATCAAAGCGTTGCATGGTCGGGAGCGCTTTGAAGATGTCATTGGCGGCACGCACAATTTGTACGGTGGCGCCATATTGCGTCAGCATGCGTGACATCAGATCAATTTGCAGCGGGGAGTCGGTGCAGATCATCACGTGTTTTTTCTCAAGCGTGCGGTCGATGCGGTAAAAACGCTTCGGTGTTATATCAATTTCAATGYGCAGTTTTTGCAGCCAAAGCGGTGTCTCTGCGGAATCTGCCTCTGTGTGACTGAGCTCAGCGTGTGACCATGTCGATTTAAAGCGATCAACATGAGATAAAATGGCTCTAGACCACTCGTCGTTGATACCACTTTTTTCATCAACGTGTTGCCAATGGGCACACTGAATCGCGGTCAAATCAAGGCGGTTGGTCGGTAAAAAGATCGCCTCAAAAATCAAACGGGTTTGTTCAACTTCATCGGCGGCTTCCGTGTAAATATTAAACAGGGTGTGGTTTTCATTTTGTGCGGAAATGGCGTTAGACAGCTGTAAAAATAACACCCAGAACAGGCTGGTGGAGTTGCCTTCAATCACCTCGGGCAAGTTATCGTCCAAATGGCAATCAAAGCGACGTTGGGTGTGTTGTGTTTTTGCGGTTAGGTGCACCACCAACTCAGACAGCAGCGGCAAAAATGCGACGTTACCGGTGGGGGCGTTGTTCCCCCCAGAGATAAGCCGATTATAGTTGTCAGCCAGATCAGAGAGGGTATTGGTGGCAAGGGTAATATCGCGTGCCATGACGGCGCCATTTTCTCCGGCATCTTGGGCGATAAGCCGCACGCCCCCTTGAATCGTATTGGTCATGCCGCGAATTTCGTAACCGATTAAGGCGTAAAGCTGACGGTAGAGATCGGCATGGCGTTTTTGAAATTCAACGTCTTGATAAATCGAGGCCAGATTAGCATAAATGCGGCGTTCTGCGGGCGATGTGCTGAGATCATTGAGCAGAGAGTGGATACGGTTAGCATCCATGTTTTCAAGCTGGGTCGCGAGGTGTTCAATGTCATTTTGGTTGGGATGCGCAGGGTGTCCGGTATTGCGCGTGCCTTTTTTACTTAGCCAGAATAACAATGCCATGATCCCGCCAAAAATGACAAAGACCGACATAATTTTCATCAACAGTTGCTGCTGTGCATGTTGATGTTGCGCAGTGAGGGTACGGATAAGGGCTTGGTGGGTGCGTTGCCCGTTTGAAAGGCTGGCTAACAAGGCTTGCTGAAAGGGCGCGATCTCTTGGGTGGCACTGAATCGGCTCAGGGCAACCTGCACCATTGGATAAGTCGGATCGCCGACTAAGCTGATGTGTGATTTTTCTTGTGACGCACTGTGTTGAAAATCCGTGATGGCCACTTTAAGCGCTGAGATTAAAGGCGCCATGGGATCTTGCGTTGTCTGACAATCGCTGGCGTGACAAGTGAGGGTCGCTTGCAACAGTTGCTCTGTGTGTGTCAGTACCGCTTGCGAACGCTGAACCATGTCAGCGTTGAGGGCCGTTTCATGGTTTTCCTGCAAACGGAGCCATTGCCCGCCAAGCCCAGCTTGTACCACCAGTGCGAACGCGATGCACCCCAGTGTGATACGGGTGAATGTCTTCCTTGATATTTTCACTGTACTTTTCACTGTACTACCTCTCATCAAAGGCGTCTTCCATTGCACTCATAACGGGTTTCAGTGCGTAGTCAATGGCATAACGGGAACCGGTTTTAATGTCTGCGGTAAATTCCATATAGGGTGACAGGGTGTACTGGGCGCCCGATTTTTCCAGAAAATCACGTTCAATCGCAATTTTCGCAATATAGAATTCTTCCTCTTCTTCTTGATAGGAAGAGCGGCTAATGGAGGCGATTTTTCCTGAAATGAAGCCATATTTTGCGAAGTTGTAGGTGTCGAATTTGAGCTTCACGTTCTGGCCCACTTCAATGAACCCCATGTCTTTTTTGGCAATCTTCGCCTCCCCATGCAGGGTGTTCTGCACCGGTGAAATGTCCACAAGGCTCTCATTGGGAGGGATCACCGCCGACTTAAAGTTGAAATGGACTTTATCGACAATGCCATCAACCGGCGAGTAGACCGTCAGGCGATCCACTTTGTCGGCATGCTGGGGAAGTTGCGCTTGTTTGAGCGAGCGATCTTTTTCCAGTTGATTGATTTGCGCTTGATAGCCCGCATTGCGGGTCGCAATCGTGTCGTTCCGTTGTGTGTCTAATCGGGCGGCCTGAAACGTTTCATTCATTACCGCTTCGTTGAGGTTTTCAATTTCTCTTAGCATGTTCGTTTCTTGAACCTGCATATTGAGCACGTCGATATATGACGCCATTTCTTCTTTGTAGAGCGTCTGCTTAATATTGAGCTGTTTGCGGATGAGTCCGAGCTGTTTTTGTGAGCTGCGAATCCGTTTTTTCATGGATTGAATCAGCTGCTGTTTATGCTCAATGTCGAGGGTGATCAGGGCAATGTTAGAGGTGTTTTTCTGAAACTCGGTCTGCCAGGCATCCGTGAATTGTGCGACTAAATCCGGATAATGGCTGTACGAGGAAAAATCCGGTGGGGTGCCGTCAATGAATGCTGTGTAGCGAGCGATATCCATTTCTAGGCTAACAATATCCAGCGTGGCTGAGGTAAATTGCGTGTTTCTATCGACGGATTTTAATCGGGCGATAGGCTGACCCGCGTAGACATAGTCACCGGCTTTGACCAGCATGGTATCGAGAATGCCGCCTTCGAGGTGCGGCACCCGTTCGACATCGGAATCAAGGAGCACTTCACCGCGGGATGACACGACAATATCGATTTGTGCCTGTGAAGCCAGCGCAATGAAAAGGAGTAGGGCAATAAATAAAAACAGTAGGGATTTGTGCACACTGGTCATGGCACTTTGAATATAAATCCCCTGTTCAAGCTCAGGATCTTGGGGGTGTTTGGCTTCTATCAATGCCTGTTTAATATGCTTTTCTATGCCCATCGCATTCACTCCTTAAGGCTATGTCTGTGTTAATTTGCGATTGGCAATGTCGCCACTTGATCGTTGATATTTTTGATCTCGTTATACATTTCCGTCATGACATTAGGGGCGGGTTTTTCGCCTCGCTTGCACAATACTTCAATGGCTTCGAGTTGTTGGGTAGCGGTTTCTTCACATAAAGTGAGGAGTACTCCTTTTAATGAATGCACCGTCATGAATAAGTCTTCGAGTGCATCGTTGGCATAAAGCGTTTTCATCTTTTCAACATCATCACCATGTTCGACGGTATAGAGTTCGATAAGCATCGATATCATGTCATCGTCACCTTCCATGGCGTCACTGAATGCGGCGAAGTTAATCATCGGTTTGGTCCTTTGTTTTAAATTCATGGTTCAGAAGCCGCTATGTCATCGCTATTTCGTAAACGGTGACATGCGAATCTCGGTGGGGTGAAACCCCTTTAGTAATATGTTTTTCACGCATAGCTTCCTAACGTTAAGGTATGGTTCAGTTATGACTGGAATACAAGGCATGCCTACTCAGCAATGTTTGGTTTGTTGATCCATCTCTCATTGCATGGTGTGTTGCTTTTTACATTGTGTGTTGTGTTGCATTTTTGGTTGTAAGTGTGCGTAAGGTCTCTATTTTTTTCATTGGCACGTAAATTGTTTTCGATCTGTTTGCCAATTACTCAGTGCTGCACTTTTCTATATGAAGAGAAAATCTTTTTTGTATGTAAAAGCTGACAAGGTACGGAGGCGAAAATGGCACGTAATACGCATCAAGGGCGAGAAAATGAAAAAGACAGTACGCTGAATAATGCGGTGGAACATCAAGCCACGCCAGATAAAGGAACAGACGAACACCGTGCCGCTGAAAGGGATAATCAGCAAAGTACCTTAGCTGCCACCACCGCGACGGGGGCGGAATCCGCTGACCAAAATACCCATGCCAATCGTGTGAGTGATTCAGACCCCGCCCCTGAAGATCCAACGCAACAAGGGAATCAACGTCAGGTCGAGGAAAGCACCGATGCCCAAGATGCATCGCAGAGCAATCGAGCATCAGAGGTCGATGAAACGCAGCCAGTCAATAATGGCCGTGACGAGACAGAATACGGTGGCCCTGTGGGCGGGCAGGCGGTGGGCGGTAATGCCCCCGCGCGATCGGCTTCTCAGGATACGGATGATAATGGGCGTGGCGAGAATGTGGCTTCATCGGGTGACACCGATTCGGCTAGCGCGGGAACCTCCGGTGGGGTTGCCTCTGGACAACAGAGTGAAGCCGTTGATACGGCCACTACGTCTGAAACGTTTGAAGTTGATGTCGCAAATGCGGTAACCAAAGAGGCCATTGAAGACGAATTCGACACCGCGACGATGTCTGAAACGTTTGAAATTCAAATCGATGATGTGAATGATGATGTGGTGATTGATACCGATGCGCCAGCAATTTCAATCAGTGGTGTTGAAGACAATCAGGTGGTGATTACTGAGGCAGAATTACTCGCCAATGCCAGCGATGTGGATGGTGACACGTTAACGGTCACGACGTTGACGATAGACAATGCAACGGTGGAAACGCGTGTTGATCCGGAAACCGGCGACAAGTCATTTGTGGTGACGCCCGATGCCGATGTGAATGGCCCCTTGGAGATGCAGTATACCGTCTCCGATCAACAAGGCAGTGAAGTAGCCTCAACCGCTACGCTGGATGTTACAGCGGTCAATGACGCGGCTGTGATGGCACAAGACACCGAGGTGACAGGCACCGAAGATACCGATGTTGTCTTCACCCAGGCTATGTTGCTTGAACATGCTACCGATATCGACAGCGATAATCTAACCGCTGAAAACCTCACTATCGCGCCAGAATACGGCGAGGTGGTGGATAACGGCGACGGCACGTTCACTTTTACTCCCGCACAAGATTTCAACGGCGATGTGCCATTTACGTTTGATGTGAACGACAACGACGGTGCTATCACACCGGCTTCGGGCAATGTGGATTTAGCGGCTGCCAACGATGCCCCTGTATTGGCGGAGACATCATTCACGCTCAATGAAGATGGTGCTATCACCATAGATCCTGCTGCGCTGTTGGAAAATGCCACTGACATTGATGGTGATGTGCTGTCTATTTCCAATATCACTTCTGATGCCAATGGCTCTGTCACGCAAAACGATCAGGGTGAGTGGGTTTACACCCCTAATGAAGATTACAGCGGTGAGGCGGAACTGACGATCACCGTGTTTGATGGCACGGCGCATACGGATTTCACTGCCCCTGTGACTGTTACGCCAGATGCGGATGTGCCGTCATTAACGGTATCACTGACAGATACCTCCCCGGATGCAGGCGGTGGTCAGCCGACGATCCAGATTTTCAATGTGAATCAGCAAATCCAGCCCGTATCACCGGCGAATACCTTTGATGAAGATACGCCCGTGCCGCTCAATATTACCGCCGCTGTGACGGATACCGATGGGTCGGAGTCCATACAGTCACTGGTGCTGGATGATGTGCCAAATGGTGCGACGTTAACCGATGGTACACACACGTTTACCGCTGAAGAGGGCAGTAATAGCGTAGATATCACCGATTGGGATGTGGCACAGATCACTTTCCAAGGCGAGGATAATTTCCACGGTTCTGTGTCACTGTCACTGACGGCAACGTCACAAGAAGACAGCACACTATTGGGGGATACCCCAGAGACTGCTTCAACGACCACAACCATCGATTTTGATATCGTTCCGGTGAATGATGAGGTGGAAATTGATGGCAATGAAAGCCTCGATTTTGCCACCCAAGAAGATACGGCGATTGTGATCACCGAAGCCGAATTGTTGGCGAATGCCAGCGATGTCGACGGTGATAGCTTGATGGCCACGAACGTGACGATGGACAACGGTAGCGCTCAGTTGGTGGTGGATCCGGACAGCGGGGAGCGGTCTTTTGTCATCACGCCGGATCAGAATGTGAACGGTGACTTCACTTTGCATTTTGATGTGTCAGATGGCAATGGCAGTGTGGTGGCATCAAATGCACAATTGACGGTATCACCAGAAAACGATGCGGCAGTGGTGGCGCAAGATACAGACGTGACTGGCACCGAAGACACCGATGTTGTCTTCACCCAAGCCATGTTGCTTGAACACGCGACCGATATCGACAGTGATAATCTGACCGCTGAAAACCTCACTATCGCGCCAGAATACGGCGAGGTGGTGGATAACGGCGACGGCACCTTTACCTTTACCCCCGCTCAAGATTTCAACGGTGATGTCCCGTTTACCTTTGATGTGAACGACAACGATGGGGCGATTACCCCAGCGTCTGGCAACATTGATCTTGCTGCATCGAACGATGCGGCAGTGGTGGCGCAAGATACAGACGTGACTGGCAGCGAAGACACCGATGTTGTCTTTACGCAGGAAATGCTGCTTGAACATGCGACCGATATCGACAGTGATAACCTGACGGCTGAAAACCTGTCTATCGCACCAGAATACGGCGAGGTGGTGGATAACGGCGACGGCACCTTTACCTTCACGCCAACCGCGGACTATAACGGTGATGTGCCATTCACCTTTGATGTGAACGACAACGATGGGGCAATCACGCCCGCGTCTGGCAACATTGATCTTGCTGCATCGAACGATGCAGCAGTGGTGGCGCAAGACACAGACGTGACCGGCACCGAAGATACCGGCGTGGTCTTCACGCAGGAAATGTTGCTTGAACACGCGACGGATATCGATAGTGACAACTTGACCGCCGAGAATCTGCAAATTGCACCGGAATACGGCGAGGTGGTGGATAACGGTGATGGCACCTTTACCTTCACGCCCGCTCAAGATTTCAACGGCGATGTCCCGTTCACCTTCGATGTGAACGACAACGACGGCGCGATCACACCTGCGTCAGGCTCGCTGGATGTGGCATCGGAAAACGATGCCGTGGTGATTGACACCGATGCGCCTGTTTCAGTCAGTGGCGTGGAAGACAATCAGGTGGTGATCACCGAGGCGGAGTTGCTCGCCAATGCCAGCGATGCGGATGGGGATGACTTATCGGTTTCTGATCTGACCATTGACAATGCCACCGTCGAAACACGGGTTGATCCAGAAACCGGTGACAAGACATTCGTGGTCACGCCCGATGCCGATGTGAACGGCCCACTGGAGATGCAGTTTACTGTCTCCGATCAACAAGGCAGCGAAGTGGCGTCAACCGCCACGCTGGATGTGGCAGCCGTGAATGATGCGGCCGTCGTCGCCCAAGACACTGACGTGAGTGGCACCGAAGATACCGATGTTGTCTTCACCCAAGCCATGTTGCTTGAACATGCTACCGATATCGACAGTGATAATCTGACCGCTGAAAACCTGCAAATTGCACCAGAATACGGCGAGGTGGTGGATAACGGCGACGGCACCTTTACCTTCACGCCCGCTCAAGATTTCAATGGCGATGTCCCGTTCACCTTTGATGTGAACGACAATGACGGGGCAATCACGCCCGCGTCTGGCAACCTTGATCTTGCTGCAGCAAACGATGCAGCAGTGGTCGCGCAAGACACCGACGTGACCGGCACCGAAGACACTGATGTGGTCTTCACCCAAGCCATGTTGCTTGAACATGCTACCGATATCGACAGTGATAATTTGACCGCTGAAAATCTGCACATTGCACCGGAATACGGTGAGGTGGTGGATAACGGTGATGGCACCTTTACCTTCACGCCCGCTCAAGATTTCAATGGCGATGTGCCGTTCACCTTTGATGTGAACGACAACGATGGGGCAATCACCCCAGCGTCTGGCAACCTTGATCTCGCTGCAGCAAACGATGCAGCAGTGGTCGCGCAAGACACGGATGTTACTGGCAGCGAAGATACCGATGTCATTTTCACGCAGGAAATGTTGCTTGAACATGCGACCGATATCGACAGTGATAATCTGACCGCTGAAAACCTGCAAATTGCACCAGAATACGGCGAGGTGGTGGATAACGGCGACGGCACCTTTACCTTTACGCCTGCTCAAGATTACAACGGCGATGTGCCATTTACCTTTGATGTGAACGACAACGATGGCGCGATTACCCCAGCGTCTGGCAACTTGGAACTGGCGGCGGTGAACGATGCCGCGGTGGTGGCGCAAGACACAGACGTGACCGGCACCGAAGATACCGATGTTGTCTTTACGCAGGAAATGCTGCTTGAACATGCGACGGATATCGACAGTGATAACCTGACGGCTGAAAACCTCACTATCGCGCCAGAATACGGCGAGGTGGTGGATAACGGCGATGGCACCTTTACCTTCACGCCCGCTCAAGATTTCAACGGCGATGTCCCGTTCACCTTCGATGTGAACGACAACGATGGGGCAATCACGCCCGCGTCTGGCAACATTGATCTTGCTGCAGCGAACGATGCGGCAGTGGTGGCGCAAGACACAGACGTGACTGGCAGCGAAGATACCGATGTTGTCTTCACGCAGGAAATGTTGTTAGAACATGCGACCGATATCGACAGTGATAATCTCACCGCGGAAAACCTCACTATCGCGCCAGAGTACGGCGAGGTGGTGGATAACGGCGACGGCACCTTTACCTTTACGCCCGCTCAAGATTTTAATGGCGATGTGCCATTTACGTTTGATGTGAACGACAATGACGGCGCGATCACCCCCGCGTCTGGCAACTTGGAACTGGCGGCGGTGAATGATGCCGCGGTGGTGGCGCAAGACACGGATGTTACTGGCAGCGAAGATACCGATGTTGTCTTCACCCAAGCCATGTTGCTTGAACATGCTACCGATATCGACAGTGATAATCTCACCGCGGAAAACCTCACTATCGCGCCAAAATACGGCGAGGTGGTGGATAACGGTGATGGCACCTTTACCTTTACGCCCGCTCAAGATTTTAACGGCGATGTGCCTTTCACCTTCGATGTGAACGACAACGACGGCGCGATCACCCCAGCGTCCGGCTCGCTGGATGTGGCAGCAGTGAATGATGAAGTGATTGCCGCTGATGATAGTCGTCTCGATGGGGAGACCCCGATGATTCGCCTTGAGGCGGTGCCGACACATGGCTCGGTACAATGCTTGGATCAGGACGGGGAATGGGCGGACATGCAAGTCGGGGTGGAATACCCGGCGAATACTCAAGTGCAATTTGTGCCGGATGCGGAAGATGTACAAGCAGGAACGCGTGATATTCGCGTTGGCAGCTTTGACAGCGATACCTCAACCCAAATATTTGATGGCACTGCGAAAGTTGAAGATTGGGGGGAGGTCGACGGGAACACTGTCGTTTATAAAGAAGACGGCGTGACGATCACCACTGAAGTCAATACCGGTGAGTTGGCCGCATGGAATGGTGCGGGCAGCCATATGGGGGCGGGGATCGGTAACGAAAGCCGTAATGGGCTAGACACCAATGAAATGCTCACGGTGACGGTCGAAGGGGAAGACGTTAATCAGATCACCTTCCAATTAGATGGCTTGGGTGGGTATTTTGATGAAACCAGCCGTAATGCGACGGAAGTGTTGATCACGGCCTATGACGAAGATGGAAACTTGATTGATGCGCAGGGTGGCTATCGTGAATCCGGTGAATATCAAGACAGTTATGTGTTTACCACGGATGTGCCCGTGCACCACTTTACCCTCGGCACGACAGGCAGTAATGGCACCTATGTTGTACAAAACATGACAGTGTCACGGACGATGTCTGATGAAATTCAGATGACGACCATTCAACCGGATGGTAGCGAAGTGCTCAATGCCGTGTCGTTGGATTTGAACCACAGCGCGGCCAATGATCCTATTGATGTGACAGAGCAACTGGTGGATGTGGATCATAGCATTACGTCTCGCCCGATTGAGGTGGAAGAAGACGGGCAACTGATCATCAACCCTGCGGAGTTACTGAAAAATGACACGGATGCTGACGGTGATGTGCTAACGATTGTTGGCGTTGAGGCGACCGATGACACGCATGGTGAGGTGTCACTCGATGACGACGGCAATGTGGTCTTTACGCCAGAGGCGGATTATAACGGGCCAGCATCGTTCACATATATCGTGTCTGATGGCAATGGCTCTACGGATACCGCGACCGTGACGGTCGATGTGACGCCTGTGGATGATGAACCGGTGGCGCCAACCGTGATGATGAGCGGTGATGAAGATCAAGTACTGGTTATTGATCCCGCTTATATCCTCAAACAAGCCTCTGATGCCGACGGCGATCAACTCAGCCTTGAAAGTTTGTCACTGAAACAGCCACCGACGGGCCAGTTACAACTGCAGCAAGATGGTATGTATCACCTGATCACACCGCCGGACTTTAATGGCTTGATTGAACTGGATTATCAAGTCTCGGATGGCGATAACATTGTTGATGGCAGCATGAAAGTGGATGTGGTGCCTGTCAATGATGCGCCTTTCCATGGCGGCAACGCACAGTTAACGACCTATGAAGATGGCGCTTTCACCTTCAACGCTGACGATATGCTGGACTTGTTCGGCGATATTGACGGTGACGACCTTGTGGTATCAAAAGTGATCACCACGGACGGCGAAGAAGGGGGCGAAGTCACCCAGAATGAAGACGGCACTTGGACATTCACCCCGGCTGAAAACTATGCGGGTACCGCAGAACTACAGGTCGAGGTCAGTGATCCGAGCGGCGCGACCACACTGCTTGAAATGCCCGTATTTATTCGCCCGGTTGCCGATGGCGCGGTGATCACCACCGATCATGATGGTCCCTTGGTGTTTGATGAAGATACGACCGGCTTGCTGGGCTTGAATGTCGACATGGTCGACACGTCAGAGCAACTGAGCCACTTAGTGATCACCGGTTTCCCAGTGGGCTTTGAAGTGTCTGATGGGGTGAACAGCATAGTGATCACCGAACCGGGCCAAGTGGTGGACATTACCGAGTGGAGCTTTAATGATTTAGCCCTGACGCCGCCGGAAAATTTCAGCGGGAATTTCTTTGTCACGGTGTCTGCAACCACCGCGGATTACGGTGAAGAATCGTCCAGCCAACTGTCTGAGCCAACCGACGGGTATGCTGATTTCAGTACGGCGCAAGATGACACCTTGTTGCTGACGGTTGATGATTTACTGGACATGGCGGATGGCATTGACACCCAGGACTCGGATAGCGTTCAGGGTGTGCATTTGATTGACCGAAGCCAAGGTGAACTCACTGATAATGGTGATGGCACGTGGTCATTTGTGCCGAGTGACGGATTCACGGGCGATGTGGATTTTGCTTATCAAGTGCAGCAAGGTGAGTCGTTGGTCGATGTGCAAAGCAGCATATCAGTTGATGACACGCCGGATCCTGATGCTAACCAAGCCCCCACGGTGGATCAGATTGTGACGACCGATTTGGGGGCGGGCAATACGTTAACGTTTACGCCGCAAGACATGTTAGCGCAGCTCTCTGATAGTGAGGGCGAGACACTGAGTATCGAATCGGTACAGTTAATCAGTGGGCAAGGGGTGCTCGAAACACAAGCGGACGGTAGTTACAGCTTTACGCCTGCCGAAGGGTACAGCGGTGAAGCGCAAATCGCTTTTGTTGCAACAGACGGTGAAGCAAGTGTGCGAAGTCACTTTAATGTTGATGTGGCAGAAGCCGAATCGAGCGGTGATTTTATGCTCGATGATATGGGGGCGTTGATACTGACCGCTGCGGATATGCGTGAGTCGTTGGGGTTAGACGATGCAGTGGCAGTCACGCAAGTGGATTATCACGGTGAAGCAGGCACCTTGCTTGAAGAGGGGGATAGCCAGTGGGTATTTTGGAGTGATGATGACTTTGCCGGTCAGTTGGATGTGGAAGTAACGACGCAGGAAGGTGATATGTCGTCAGTCCATGAGCTGAGCCTGACAGTGGATGAGTATCAAGAACTGGGTGCACAGCAGCAAGCCTTTAGCGCCAACCGTGCTGAGGATCCAGACGGTGCAGACAACGCGCCAGCGGATGTGGACACTGAGACGGTGGCCGAAGACGGCGCACAAGACGAACCCGCCGGGGCAGATGTCACCGCGGCACCGGGGAGTGAGGTGCGTTTGTCATTGCCGGATGAGATCACAGACAATGCTGATGTACAGCAAGTTGAGATTTCAAACTTACCGGATGGCGCCAGTTTGAATACCGGTATTGCGGATGGCGAAGGGGCGTACACCATCAGCGGTGATTTATCCCAGCCGATCACGATGACATTGCCTAAAGAGGGTGAAGGCACCACGACCATTCACCTTGAAGGGCAGACCGAGATTGGTACGCCAGTTGATGGTGCAGAAAGCAGTATCACGATTGAAGTGGATGAGGCATATGCGATGCAGTCTGGCGCACGTCCATCAGAATCACCACAAGGCATACAAGATGACACCGCGCAAGGTGATTGGACACAGGGGGACAACACCAATCAAGGTGTGGATGTGATGGATGACAGCGCGTCTTACGATAACGACAATGCAGGTGGTCAGCAGGAAGAGGCGGGCATGATGGATGATAGTTATCAGTAAGGGCTATCAATAAGGACTATCAATAAGGGGGGCAAGACGATCGCCCCCAGAACGCAATAAGCACTCGACGGTTTAAGACTGAGAGGCAGATGCTGATAAAAACATGATAAGCAGGCCACGCATAAGGTTGCGTGGCCTGCTTTTTTTCCGCTAGCGTTTCCGCCAAATGGTCATTTCTGACAAAGTATGCTGGAATTTACGCTTCGTCTCGCGGATCACAAACGGGATGGCTTTCACCGCAACCAGTTCAAATTGCGGAATCAAGGTTTCCGTTAAACCGTCGAGCGTGGTGAAGTTCTCCCCGTTGACTTTAATCCCCCCCAGCCAGTGCTGTTTGGGGGTGTATTCATCCAGCCAGGTGTACGGTGAGGCAATCACCAAATAGCCCCCCGGTTGGATACGCTGGTGGATGGTGGTCAGGAAGCGTTTTGGATCGCCCAAGCGATCGATCAGGTTTGAAGCATACACCAAGTCATAACCGGTAAATTGAGGTTTGAGGTTGCAGGCATCCCCTTGCGAAAAATACACCTTTTCAGCGGCATGTTGATAGCCTAACTCGGTCAGCGTGACGCTTTTGAATTCCACCAATTCGCCTTCCGTTTTGATGGTGTAGCGTTTTTCGCCTTGTTCGATCAGCGAATAGGCTTGTTGAATAAAGCGGGCGGAAAAGTCGATGCCATCGACATGATCAAAGGTGTTGGCCAGTTCCAGCGTGGCGCGTCCGACAGAACAGCCAATGTCTAACGCTTTACGGTGATGAGGCAATTGCACTTCTTGCAGGCATTGTTTGACCCCGTTTAAGCAGAAGTTCGGTACCGAGAAGTATTCCGCCCCGTAATGAAACTCCAAGTATTGTGAAATCACTTCATCAGTTTCATAGATATTCAGGCGCGTCATGGATTCAGGATCTTGCTGCGACTCAATATAACGAAACCCCGCATGCTGATAAAAGTGGCGGCGAAATGCATAGCGTGAGAGCTGTGTGGCTTCGTTGCCCGTCGAAATCCACGAACCGCCTTTGATCAGGGTGTGTTTGCCGTCAAAGGTAGGGGTAGAAAAGTCATCGTATAATGGGTGCACGGCAAAGCCTTGAAAGCCATCTATGGCGGTTTCTGTCCACTGCCAAACGTTACCCACTATGTCACCAAATCCTTCATGCACAAAGCGATCGACCGGGCAGGAAGACGCATAATAGTGCAGTTCTATATTGCCTGGGGGTTCATCCCAATCGGGCGAATCGAGTTCGATATTCTGCCGCAACAGATACCATTCGGCTTCGGTGGGTAACCGTATTGGCCGTTGTAGCTGCTCTGCTTTCCAGTGACAAAAGGCTTTGGCTTCCAGTTGATTGACTTCCACAGGCCAGTTACGTGGCAGCGGGATCTCTTCTGTCAGGTTGCGCTGAAACCATTGTTGATCCCGATAGCGCCAGAAACGGGGCATGGTGGCTTGGGTAAAGGCTAACCACGCCTTGCCTTCTTCATTCCAAAAACGCGGGTGCCGGTAACCGTCGGCTTGTACAAAGGCGAGAAATTCTTCATTGGAGACCAAATACTGGCTGGCCTGAAAATCCTCCACCTGGCAGGGCTGTTCGCCGTACTCATTGTCCCAGCCATACGTGTCTGAGTCACTGGCTTTCCCTAACGTAATGTGTCCACCGGAAACGGACAATAACGCGTTATTTGGCGCTGTGCCGGTGTCGAGACAGGCAGACCAGCGAGGATGGGGTGAAACCTCTGACAGCGGAAGTTGGCGAATGATCACCGAGGACGTTTCAAGGTGGATCCGCTCATGTTCGATCCCCATTAAAATCACCCATGCTGGGGAATCTTGCGTAATAGGCAGTGACAAAGGCAGGGTATCAATGAACATCAGAACGGCAGAGTGTACCGCCTGCCGGTATTGTTTGACGGCCTCGACGCTGGGCCAGTCATAGTGGTTGTCATCAAGATCATCCCATGACATTTCATCCACCCCGATGGCAAACATGGATTCAAAGCGGGGGTTAATACGGTGCTCGAGGTATTTGCCGAGTTTGAGCTTATTGATATAAAAGGTCGCCGTATGGCCGAAATAAAAGATGAGTGGATGGCGAAGGGGTTCCGCTTTGAAGTAAAAGCCTTCCTCTGAAGTGATGACGTCAAATAGAGACTCATACAGGGCCCACGTTTGGGAGAAAGCCTGTTTCAGTTGTTGGCGTTTTTGTTCGGGATCATCGCCCGACAAGCGCACCGTACGTGTAGCATGAAGCATAGCGTTATCCATTGAAAAGCATTCCTTTTTTGAAGTCACAACGTTTAAAGCGTACTTATAAAGGTAGACAGGTAGAGGGCAATCTACCAAAGCAATGTCCCCGTTACGGTGTTGCAAGGAGGCTATTCACACCAATAATAAGGTGCATTTGCCATACTGAAGGTTATTGCAGCGTAAAGCGGAAGGAGTAGCAGGGAGGCGATGGATGATGATCAAACCAAACAGACCGGTCAGCGTGCGTTTACGATCAGAGATGGGTTGCCAACATGGGTCGTGGTGGGGCTGGGATTATTGCTGAATATCGTGTCGGCATTGATGACCAATTTTTACATTGATGATGCGACCCAACAGGCGAACGTGTTGGTACAAGAACAGCAAAGCAATGACAAGTTGATCCGTCTGGTGTGGCAACAGGTCGAAACCTTGTCGCGTAAGCGAGAGCACATTATGACCGTTTTAACCGTGAGTGAGGTGTCAGGTCAGAAGATACCGGCGGCGATAGACCGTGAAATAGTGAAAGCATTAGATGATTGGCTTCCCCAAGCGCCAGAAACGATCAGTGTGGCGACATTACCGAGCATGATGGATCAATTGGATGAGGCACAGCGTGAATTGCGAGACAACGTTGATCGACTATATTTGGATAACTTACGTTTGATTGCTGAACACGCCCAGAAAATGGAAGACATTTCTCAAATGCGTAATTTGGCGCTGTTCCTACAGATGATCGGACTGGCATTGGTATTGGCGCGGGATCTGAATCGGCGTGATTATGCGTCTCATACGTAATCAAGAAGGCACCTATCTAGGTGCCTTCTTGTTAGGTGCCTTGTTGATGATAAACAAGTTATCAAACAAGCGGTTAAAAATGGAATTCGTTGATTTTATTATTTGTTTGTAGAGTGGAAAGCAAAGCGAGATGACGTTTTACCGTCTTTGGTGGTGGCTTTGTATTTGATTGAGCGTGAATTCTCTAAGGTGAGTGGAATAAACACGCGGCCATTTTCGTCAGTTTGGTAGGTTTGGCGTTGCTGTGGCACGTTAGCCACACTTACAGATGCATTCGCAGCGGGTTGACCGTTATTGGTCACTGTTACCCATGCCCCATTGTGGGTGTCAGCCACACGAATGTCTGCGAAAGCAGAAGAGGACATCAGGATAACGGCTGCTGTTGTTAATACTTTTAAGTTCAACATAATCTACACCTCATTGCTTGTTATGTGTCGCTTTAATCAGCGTTTCTATCGTTTTCCGTTGTAAAGGCTTACTGTCATATTCACAACATATGACCTGCCTTGAATGGGTATCTTTCACCGAATCACGCATTTTTCACGGAATGCTGTACATTCAAACGTTTACCAATCACACGTCATGAAGAGCTAGCGGTTACCCCCAAGTCATGATGGGAATTGTGTGATACTCGTTTATCGACATGCCTGAAAGATACGTCAGGTTCCCTTAAAGTGATCATTGTTAGTATAGCTATTGGCTGATTAAGGGCAGGGCAAAATACACAAAAATATGAAGCGTTATTGTCAATGTTATTGAATGTGAAATAAAAATCTTGTTTTGCGATGCTGAGAATGTATCAGTATGAAGATCGGTTCGGGTGAGCTATGCGTGTCGAAAAAGCAGGAGATGACCAATATCAGTGGGTGGCGGAGCATGATGATCATCAAGGGGCAGGGTTTCCCCTGCTCATGACAGAGCAGGGATAGGTTCAGGCTGTTTCATTTCTTCCGGACATTTCATTTCGTAATATTCCAAATCGACAGACAGGCGATCAACGCGCAGGGCGTCGGTTTTGGTCATGACATGACGCATGCCGATTTTTTGCATCACTTTTCCGGGCTGTGTTTCTTGGCTGTAGTGTTGACCGTAAAGGGTATCGAGTTGAAGGCGCTTGAAGCCAAATTCAGTAATACGCTCTGCCGCTTCGGTGCAATAGCCTTGTCCCCAAAATGGGACACCAATCCAATAACCCAACTGGGCTTTGCCATCAGCAATATTATGCAGACCGACACAGCCAATGAGTCGATAGGACGATTTGAGAGTAATTGCGTAAATCGCAGAGTGCCCACGGTGCCAATCCGCCAGCAGTTTACCAATCCATTGACCTGCCACACCGTCCGTGTAGGGGTGGGGGATGTTGATGGTGCCATTGGCGATTTGTTCTTCGCCCGCTAATTGTTGCACCTTATGCGCATCGGAAAGCTGGAAAGGACGAAGTATCAAGCGCGAGGTGGTCAATAACGGCTGATGTTGCATCATAGAAAATCCTTAAACAATGAATAGAGATTCATAGTAAAGAGCGATAGGCCCTGTTGGCTATCGACTGGATCAAATTACACGCCGAATTTTATATTCACGTTACAGTATGGCTAACAGACGGATGAGGCAGATTGGCCCCAAGAGAGCTATGGAGAAGGCGATTGCCAGGTTAACTCACTGTAGGCGGCAAGGTTTAGCAGGGCTTTTTTGATTCGGTGTTTAAAAAAGCATCCAACCAGCCAGCCTGTGCCGCGTATTTTTGGGCTGAAAATAATACGATAGTGGATCAGACTGTGTTCCGCGCTGAGGCTCTGGAGTTTGATCCAGCCGCCGTGTTCTTTGACTGGCCCCCCTTGGATGATCTTGTATTGCAGATGTTCATTTTCTTTGTAAGCGATCACTTGTTCTTGAGTGGAAAACCAGCCATCAGAGACCTGACGAATCGCCCCAATGCCATTGGTGTCCGGTTTGCCCGCGCGGATCAGGGTATAGCGCCCACTAAAAAAGCGGTCCAAATTGTCGTGATCGGCGAGCAGTTGGAACAAGACCGTTTTAGGGACGTTGGCGGTTTGCTCTAACGTGATCGAATACATGCCCATGACAGTGACCTTTTATGGGTTCATCTGTAAGGCTAACAGGTGAGGGCAGGGTGTCAATGCAAGGTGAGAAGCGGTGTTTTTCGTGTTTTTCCCCTCAATCACCCGATTAGCACGCTGACCGCGTGATTTTTTTATGTTTATTTTGAATACGATGCCATTATCGTAAATGGGTATATTTTCAACGTGATAGCAGTGCGTTAAGGGGTATTTGAGTGAAATAAATGATGATAATCACAAAAAAAGGTAAAAAGAGTATTGCAAAAAACACAGTGGACTTTTATATTAAAGTTTGTTGATTGCAAAAAACAGAGGTGAAATTCTTCCTGCTGGAACCCTTAACTCATAACTTAAGGTCATTTCAATTTCTCCCTCAATGCTTATCACAGTTCTTTAACTCCTGAATGTTCATCGAACCTCATCGCTCTGAAAGCGTCGTGTCGTTGTTTTATCCAGTGAGTAATGACATTTTATATTTATCTGTTTGTCATACGGACGTCACAACTTAACAGGTAAAGTAGAATGGTATGGAAGAGTAAGAACGGTATTAATTATTGAAATATCAACCTTACTCGTTTTGGAAAAATGAGAGGTATATTATGGCTAATCGTAACCGTCGACAGTGGTTCTATCATCAGTCGCAGACTACTAGTCTAAAAAACAAATCGAAGTAATCTTACTTAGAAGAAGCAAAGACGCTATCTTTATGATTTGTAATCTGTAAAAATGTAAATTGTAACAAAGTCGGCCAGAAACATGCAGTGATCCTATGTTTCTGGCAATATCTTTTTTCCCCGCCTTAATTTTTATCCCGTTTTATCTTCTTGTTAATAACGCTAATTCTATTTGTATTTTATCTTGACGCAAACGTTTCCCTTTTTTATTTGATACTTTACATGATTATTTTATTTTCTGGGCTCAACGATATATATTTCCATTGACTTCTACGCTGTCAGGAATGGACGTTACCGGTGCACCGCCAAGGAAAACATTGCCATTAACCACTAAATAAGTGGGCAGAGTCGTGATACCGGTATTGGCAAGATAGAGATTTCCTCCAATGTAAAGGTACGGCGGCAAGGTCGTTATTTTTGTGCCCATCAAACTTAAATCCCCTTTCACTTGTAACCCGTTATTCAGCGCGGTGATTTTTGAATGCGCGGCATTGATGTAACCTTCAACGTGGATCATCAAGGGCAGCGTGGTGACATCGCTGTATGCTAAATTCACATTCCCTTTGACCGTGAGGGATTTCGGGAGCTGCGTAATACGGCTGTTTTCAAGATTGAGGTTACCTGCCACCGTCAGGGGATCCGGCAAACGGATATCGCCCATGTTACGCAACGTGATGTTGCCGTAACTGTCGGTGAAGTTAAGTAACTTCTGTTCCGTAAGATGCCATGCGGCGTAGGATGCGTGACTGGCGAACAGTAACCCTAGCGATATCAGTGATAACACCCCCACTGTTATGGGGGAGGCGGTTAAAACACGCCGTGAGGAGATAGGCCGTGTGACGGAATGAGATTTCATGGAGGCTGAGCGATGCGACATAATTATTAATGTTAACTGTATCAATAGTTCACCGCCAACCTACCTCAATGCGCACCGATTCGCGAGCAATAATTCGGGCTTTTCTCAACTACACTTGATTTAATTGAAGTGATCGGAGAGAAGCTGAATGTCAACGTGTCTGCACGGCGGCATGCGTCGCTTGAAGTATCTGCGAATCTGTTTGTATCTCTTGATTGGCGGGGTATGCAGTAGCGTGTGGTCGGTACATGCCGATACCATGGATGTGCGCTGCGATATCTATCCCCATGGTGCCAGTGAGCCGGCTGGTCAGTATTTTTGTGTGTTTTCACAACGACAGGGACACGTCACGTTAGATCGATCTGATGGGGTGAATTATGACTTCATCCCTGTCGGCAATACCCCCGGTAACTACCAAGATAACCACGGTCAACCGGTGTATCGCCAGTCGGGTTTGGGAAACGATGGCCTGATATTTAAGCTCAAAGAGGAATCGGTCTATGTGTATTGGGATACATCGGGCTTAGAGTGATGCAGATACGCACCATGAGTAAATTTGAATAACAGCATAAAAATCTTTAATCTAACGTCTTGTTTTCTCAATTAGATGGCAATGTTGCGCTAAAGGAAGATTATGTCAGGGATAAAAAATAAAATACTAATCCTGTTTGCCCACCCTTCACCCGCTCGCTCCGAAGTTAATTTTCCACTGCTTCAGGCCTCTCAGCAGCTTGAAGGAATCACGGTGGTGGATTTGTACCATGAATACCCCACCTTCAGGATCAATATTGACCGTGAGCAGCAGAGGCTGCGTGAGCACGATGTGATTATCTTTATGTTTCCCCTCTACTGGTATTCCACACCGTCCATTTTAAAAGAATGGCAAGATTTGGTGCTGGAGTATGGGTTTGCGTATGGCTCGGAAGGCACGGCATTGCACGGTAAAACCTTCTTTTGTGCCTTAACGGCTGGTGGACCGGAATCGGCCTATTGCGCAGAGGGGTATAACCACTACACCTTAAAAGAACTGCTGCAACCGTTGGAGCAAACGGCCATTTTGACCGGGATGGAGTTTTGGGCACCGTTTGCGTTGTTTAACGCGCGCATGGCCGTGGAAGAGCAGCGGGTTTCACCGCATGTGGCGGATTGGCTGCGTTTATTACGAGCGATTAAAACCGATCGGATTGACCGTGAAGCGGCTTGCCGTATGGCCATTTTAAATAAGGATCTTGATGCGGTGATCAGGGAGGCGCAATGACCAGTTATTTTATTCAGGCTTTTATCTATTTATGTGCGGCGGTGATTGCCGTGCCGATTGCCAAACGGTTAGGGCTCGGCTCTGTGCTGGGTTACTTGATTGCCGGTGTGGTGATTGGCCCTGTGGTGGGGCTAGTTGGGGCGGAAACGCTGGCCATTCAGCATTTCGCCGAATTCGGTGTCGTTATGATGCTGTTTTTGGTCGGGCTCGAACTGGAACCGCGCATGTTATGGGATATGCGCCACCGCCTGTTAGGGTTGGGCGGCCTGCAGGTCGGCTTGACCACCGCGATAGTGATGGGGATCGCCATTGCCTTTGGCGTCGGTTGGACCATTGCCTTGGCGGTCGGTCTGATTTTTTCCCTGTCCTCCACCGCGATTGTGTTGCAAACGTTCAATGAAAAAGGGTTGTCAAAAACCGAAGGGGGACGCAATGCGTTCTCCGTGTTGCTGTTTCAAGATATTGCCGTGATCCCCATGCTGGCATTGATCCCCTTGCTGGCTTTGCCCGAATTAGTGGAGCAGGCGCAGCAATTGATGCAACAAGCCGCGGAACATCATGAAGACCTGAGTTTAGTTGCGGGCTTGCCGGGCTGGGGGTACACCCTAGTGGTGATTGCGGCGATTGCCAGTGTGGTGGTGGGTGGGCATTACCTCAGTCGTCCATTGTTTCGGTTTGTGGCGGCATCGGGGGTGCGAGAAATCTTTACCGCGACCGCGTTAATGTTGGTGATCGGCATTGCGGCGTTAATGAGTTTGGTGGGGTTATCACCCGCGTTGGGGACGTTTCTGGCGGGTGTCGTACTCGCCAACAGTGAGTTCCGCCATGAGTTAGAGTCCAATATCGAACCCTTCAAAGGGCTATTATTGGGGCTGTTCTTCATCACGGTCGGTGCCGGCATTGATTTCTCGGTGCTGTTTAGCCAGTTGTTCTTGGTACTTGGGCTGACGCTGGGTGTCATGCTGGTCAAAGCGACCGTGTTGTTTGCATTAGCACTGATTTTCCGTGTGAAAGGATCGGATCGTTATTTGCTGACCTTGAGCTTGGCACAAGCCGGTGAGTTTGGTTTTGTGTTGCTCAGTTACTCGTCTCAGAACCATGTTATACCGGCGGATATCGCCCAAGTCTTGGCCTTGGTGGTGGCGATCTCCATGTTCTTAACCCCTGGCTTGTTTATTTTCTTCGATAAAGTGGTACTGCCACGTTTTGAAGATCAAGCCAATGATCGTGAAGCGGATACCATTGATGAAACCGGCTCGGTGATCATCGCGGGTATTGGGCGTTTCGGTCAGATCGTGAACCGCTTGCTGGTGGCTAATGGGGTAAAAACGGTGGTGCTTGACCATGAAGCTGGCCAAATAGATAACATGCGTGCGATACGCATCAAAAGTTATTTCGGCGATGCAACGCGGCCTGATCTGCTGCATACCGCCGGCATTGAAGACGCCAAGTTGTTGGTAGTGGCAATTGATGATCCGGAGCGGGCGGTGGAGTTGGTGCATTACGTTAAACATACCTATCCCAAGGTGCGTATATTGGCGCGTGCGTATGATCGCGGCCATCATTATGCGCTGCGTCACGCGGGTGCGGATTATATGATCAGCGAAACGTACCATTCGGCACTGACGTTAGGGACGCAAGCGTTAAAAGATTTGGGTATCCACCCATTCCGTGCTGAGCAATTGCGGGAAACCTTCGTTGAAACAGAAACACGCAGTAAAGAAATGCTGTACCAAGCATGGAAAGACAATACCGAAGACAGCAAGTTTAATGCGACTTACCGCGATCTGTTTATTCAGCTAGAAGAAGCTTTGAGTGAAGAGATGAAAGCGGAACGTCACAGTAAACAGGCTTCATCAGAGCGTGGCTGGACACCGCCACCGAAAGGGTATGCAGATGTGATAGAGGTGCTACAACAAGATACCGATGATCCTATGCCTAATGGATAAATGCACGGTGTGATTCGCGAGATGACGTTGAAAAACGCAACCTTTTGGTTGCGTTTTTTATGTCAGCAAAGAAAACGTTTGCGTGCAAGAGGATGAATGAAATTAATGGATGATACGGGTGGAAGGCAACGGAGTTGACAGATGGAAACATTTTCTTACATTTGATGGATATTTGTTCAGTTGAATGCGCATCACAAAAAAAACGGTTTTTGGGGTTGTTAATGTGACATGAGTCTCTATATACTCCGCATCCGGCCAGAACCATAGAGTTCAGCCACCTGAGTTACAAGCTGTCACCATGGAGATGTGAACGACCCACGGAGTTGGACCGGCATTACTTTAGCTTGTTAATTAGGTGACTTGTATGTTGTACAGTTGGGCGGACAAATCCACACTTTCCGAGCGTCTTTGTTTGGAACCTACCTATTTTGCTTTTTCCCCAAAAGCGATGTTCCCCGTTGTATGGCACGCAGTAACACCTTCATTTTTCGACACCCCAACACATAGACAAAGCAACAGGACGAAATAATGCAGTTGTTAATTAGTTTGGCCGGTATTTTGGTACTGGTATTGTGCGCGTACGCGCTATCTGAAAATCGTAAAGCCATTAACTGGCGTACGGTGGGTGGGGCGTTGTTCTTGCAAGCCAGTTTTGCTGCTTTGGTGCTTTATTTCCCATTGGGACAGAAGATGCTAGGCGCAATGAGTAGTGGCGTTGCTAGCGTTCTCGGTTTTGCTGATGAAGGGATCAAATTCCTGTTTGGCGACCTAGCGACGACAGGTTTTATCTTCGCTGTTCGTGTTCTTCCCCTCGTTATTTTCATTAGTGCACTTATCTCTCTTCTTTATTACCTCGGCGTGATGCAATGGATCATCAAAGTGATCGGTGGTGGCATCCAAAAAGCGTTGGGTACAAGCCGTGCAGAATCGTTAGTGGCAACCGGTAACATCTTCCTGTCTCAAGGTGAGTCACCACTGTTGGTAAAACCGTTTTTGGCACAAATGACCCGTTCTGAGCTGTTCGCCGTCATGGTCGGTGGTATGGCATCAGTTGCTGGTAGTGTGCTAGGTGGTTACGCCGGTCTGGGTGTGGATCTGAAATACCTGATCGCAGCGAGCTTCATGGCGGCACCAGGTAGCCTATTGATGGCAAAACTGCTTGTGCCTGAGCAGAGTGTTGCCGTTGAGCAAACAGACATCGAAATGTCAAAGAGTGACCACAGTAATGCGATTGATGCGTTGGCTGCGGGTGCGATGAACGGCATGAAAGTGGCCGTGGCTATCGGTACCATGCTGATTGCATTCGTGAGTGTGATTGCAATGGCTAACGCCGGTCTAGGATCTTTGGGTGAGTTGGTAGGCTTCCAGAACCTGACGCTACAAGGCATGCTGGGCTACTTGTTCTCGCCATTGGCCTTCATCATTGGTGTTCCGGCGAATGAAATGCTCCAAGCAGGCGCATTCATTGGTCAGAAAGTGATCCTGAACGAATTCGTTGCGTTCCTTGATTTCGTGAGCGTGAAAGAGACCTTGTCTGCACACAGCCAAGTCATCATCACGTTTGCCTTGTGTGGTTTTGCTAACATTGGTTCTATCGCGATTCAAATCGGCTCTATCGGTGTGATGGCACCAGAGCGCCGTGGTGACGTGGCAACCCTTGGCTTTAAAGCTGTGATTGCTGCTACCCTTGCGAACCTGATGAGTGCAGCACTAGCGGGTATCTTCATCAGCCTATAAGACGAAGACACGCGTTGTGTTCTATACATGAGTGCATGCACTCGGACACACAAATAAAAAAACCGCCAGCTTGGCGGTTTTTTTGTGTCTACTATCTTGCCTTAAAGCAGTCTGACTTAACGTGACTTGTCATCAAACTGTTTGATCAGCACCGAGGTATCGGCACGGCTGTAGCCACGCTGCTGTAGCTCGGCGTACTTCTCATCCACTTGTTTAGCAAGCGGCAGTGCGATGTTGCGCTTCTCGGCGGCATCAAAACAGATGCCGAGATCTTTACGCATCCAATCAATGGCAAAACCAAAATCAAACGCGTTATTGGCCATGGTCGCGGCACGGTTTTCCAACTGCCATGAGCCCGCGGCACCGTGTTTTAGCACCTCGATCATCTTTTCAATGTCGAGGCCAGAGGCTTTCGCCAGAGAGATCGCTTCCGACAACCCTTGCAGTACGCCCGCAATGCATAGCTGGTTGGCCATTTTGGTGATTTGGCCATAGCCAGTGTCACCCATCAGGGTGGTGGCTTTAGCGAAGCAATCCATGACCGGTTTCGCGCGCTCAAAGGTCGGGTTATCGCCCCCCACCATGACCGTCAGGCAGCCGTTGACCGCACCGGCTTCACCGCCCGAAACCGGTGCATCCAAGAAATGCCCCCCATTTTCGGCCGCTAATGCTGCCAGTTCGCGGGCAATTTCTGCCGACGCGGTGGTGTTATCTACCAAGACAGTACCGGCGGTGACGCTCGATAAAATCCCGTTTTCACCACAGTACACATGGCGAAGATCGTCATCATTACCGACACACGTAAACACAAAGTCCGCGCCTTTGGCGGCATCAGCTGGTGTTAGTGCCATGTGCCCAGTGTACGTTTGCGTCCACTGTTCCGCTTTGGCCGTGGTGCGGTTATAAACGGTGACATTGTGACCAGCGGCAGCTAAATGCCCGGCCATGGGAAAGCCCATCGTGCCAAGACCAATAAACGCGATACGGTAAGTTGTCATGTTTGCTTCCTTGTCGGTTGTTGAGCGTGTTTTTCGCTGTAATACGTTGAGATAACAAGCATATTGTTGTTATGAAAAGGGACACTATATACCCAAGCCTGCGAAATATGTAGGCGCGAAGGGAAAATGCTTCACAGAAAGGAGTGAAGAGCGGGGAGATGGGTGTAAAGAATCACTTGACTATCAGGGGGCTTAGTCCTATTTTGCGTGAAGTCATAATAAGTGGTTTTGATATGTTCGCTGCATTTTTACGCGTTTTTCTGCTGATACTGTGTATTGGGGGTGCTGGCATTAGCCAAGCAAGCCTGGATACGCCTGTGTCTGGCGCGACGCCCAATGCCCCCTACAGCGCAACATTAGCCACAGTATTACCGTCACCGGCCACGGTGTCGTTGCACCTCGCTGAATCGGCCTCTTTTGACCGTTTTTATGCGCAATCGCACCGTGATACGACCCAAACACCGGATCTCTCCGACTACGCAGAGTTGGTGTGGGATTTTGGCAATCAAGTGTCGATGCGCTATGCCACGCAAGAGCAATCCCAAAGCAATCAGCATTCCACGGAAACGCGCAGTTTAGATCCGCTGTTAACCGGCGCATCGCGCATGGCGACCTTATTCCGCCATGACAGCGATGAAGCCGAGCCGCTGTATTCACTGGCTATCGAGCTACCGATTGCCCCTGCGCCAAGTTTCGAGAAAGACTACCGTATTGACTTCCATCCGAATGTGGACTGGATGCTCAATGTCGAGCCTGCCAGCAACCGCCTTGCGGGTTGGAAGGACAGCAACCTCCTTTATAAGCGCCATCTCTCCCCTTCTTCTCTCGTTTAACTCCAGCTATTCATCGTATTTTTTATTGGTTCAATGTGACGCTGCAAGGTGGTTACGCGCTTATTTGTAACGCGTTTCACCCGTGATCCATTGCCCCTATTGACCGTACAGCCCATAGCGGCAGAGACGGTCTGATTTTGATATCGGGAAACCGCGGTTTTTCGATCGCCGTGAGGGCGCATAGCCTGCGCTCACCGGCATAATTTGGCGTTAAATCATGAGAAAACAACAACCTCATCGACTGCTTAACCATTATTCTGCATGGAAATATGTCGTCTTAGTTATCACACTGGCTGTGATGATGCTCAGTGCTATTCCAACTTGGTATGGTGAAGATGCAGCCGTACAAATTGCGGCAAAAGGCGTGACAACGCCAGATGTCGTCACACTGCAAAAAGCCCTGACTGATCAGGGGATCGACGTAAAGCGTATTGAGCAGCAACCCCATAAAACCGTCGTGATCCTGACTAACGAAGCGCAGCAAACGAAAGCGCGCTCAGTGTTAATGAACCTAATGGGCCCGAAAAGTGAATCTCAACTGACGTTGGCGATGGCGCCAGCGTCACCGGTTTGGCTGCAAGACATGGGTTTTTCGTCGATCAAACTGGGTTTGGATTTACGAGGCGGGGTTCAGTTCTTGCTTGATGTCGACGTCGATCAAGTCTTCAATGCGCAAACCACACAGCTGCAAGATGAACTGCGTCAAGCCTTCCGTAAAGAAGGGATCCGCGGTGGTCGCGTGACAAAAGATGGCGACGACGCGTTATCGGTTCGCTTACCGGATGATGAAGCGAATAGCAAAATTCGCCATTACATGAAAGAGCAATATCCGCAGTGGCAGGTGACCAACGGTAGCGGCAGCGGTTTGAACATCGTGTTGAAAGAAGACGAGAAAACCGAACTGCGTAACATGACGGTACAGCAAAACTTGCAAACCATGCGCAGCCGTATTGAAGAGTTGGGCATTACTGAAGCCTTGGTACAGCGTCAAGGTGCAAACCGTATCCGTATTGAATTGCCAGGGGTACAAGATCCAGCAGCGGCGAAAAACGTGATTGGTGCGACGGCGAGTTTGGCATTTTATCCGGTGAAAGAGGTCGGTTTGACCATGGTATTGCCCGATGAAAATGGTCAGCCAGTACGTGTTGCCCGTAAGCCGATTCTGGGCGGCGACCATATTATTGATGCCCGTGCGAGCTTCGGTGAAATGGGGCAGGCAGAGGTGAACATTAATCTGGACACCACGGGGGGTCAGATCATGTCTGACTTCTCTGGCCGCAATATTGGTAAGCCAATGGCGACCGCGTTCAGTGAATACAGCCGCAACGCCGCCGGTAAAACGGTGAAAGAAAGCAAAATCATCAGTGTGGCGACCATTCAAAGCCAGTTGGGTAACCGCTTCCGCATTACCGGTGCCGGTTCAATGGAGGATGCTCAAGAGCTGGCATTGCTACTGCGCGCTGGTTCTTTAACGGCGCCTGTGACCATTGTTGAAGAGCGTACGATTGGCCCAACACTGGGTGCGGAAAACATCAGTAACGGTTTTGCTGCGCTGGGCTTAGGCATGGGTTTGACCTTGCTGTTTATGGCTGTTTGGTACCGCCGTTTAGGCTGGGTGGCCAACGTGGCACTGATTTTCAACATGATCATGCTGTTCGGTTTGTTGGCAATGATCCCTGGTGCGGTATTGACCCTACCCGGTATCGCCGGTTTGGTATTGACCGTCGGTATGGCGGTGGATACCAACGTGCTGATCTTTGAACGTATCCGCGACAAATTAAAAGAAGGGCGCAGTATGGCCCAAGCCATTGATCGCGGCTTTAGCAGTGCGGTCAGTACCATTTTCGATGCTAACTTCACCACCATGATCACTGCCGTCGTGTTGTACGCGATTGGTAATGGCCCGATTCAAGGGTTTGCGTTGACGTTAGGTTTAGGTCTGTTGACCAGTATGTTTACCGGTATTTTTGCTTCCCGTGCCATTATCAATGTGGTCTGGGGCCGTGATGCACGTCGTGAGGTGCGAATTTAAGATGTTTATTACTATGAAAAATGCCACGAAGTGGCGCCACTTCACCAGTTATGTGTCTGTTGCATTGATGGTGCTGTCGATTGGGACCATTGCGGTGAAAGGCTTGAACTGGGGGCTGGACTTTACCGGCGGTATCGTGACAGAAGTGCAGATGAACGCCAGCGTGCCGAGTCATGACATTGATGGCCTCATGGATAAGGCACTGAAGCAAGATGTGAGTGTGATCGCAGCAGGGGAACCGGGGCGTTGGGTATTGCGCTATGCGATTCCAACCCAAGGCGAAGCACCGAATATCGGCCATATCCTGCAACCGTTAGACGGACAATTACACGTGCTGAACACGAGCATTGTAGGTCCACAAGTGGGTCAGGAATTGGCGGATCAAGGCGGTTTGGCCTTGTTGGTATCTGTACTGTGTATTCTGGGTTACCTGAGCTACCGCTTTGAATGGCGTTTGGCTTCAGGCTCCGTGTTTGCTTTGGCACACGATGTGATCTTCATTCTGGGTTTCTTTGCTGCGACCCAGATGGAATTCAACCTGACGGTATTGGCCGCGGTACTGGCGATTATGGGTTATTCCTTGAATGACTCCATCATCATTGCTGACCGTATTCGTGAAGTACTGATCTCCAAGCCGGAGAAATCGATTGAAGAAGTGAACAACGAAGCCATTGCGGCCACGTTCTCTCGTACCATGATCACATCGGGGACGACCTTGATCACGGTAGGGGCCTTGTGGCTATTGGGCGGTGGCCCGCTGGAAGGGTTCTCGATTGCGATGTTTATCGGTATTTTGACCGGTACTTGGTCATCGATTTCGATAGGCACATCGTTGCCAGAACTGTTTGGTTTGAATAGTTCACACTACATGCCAAAACCGATCACCGACGAGCCGTAATCACGGTGTTTGACTTGCTAGAGGGGCCGCATTGCGGCCCTTTTTTTATGTGCGCTTTTTCTGCGTGGCGGTATCCATTCTTTCTGTAACTGTGTTAACGTCAAGGGAATAGGAACGTCATGAGACAATAATAATACAAAAGGAATTTGGGTAAGCATGGGTAAAAAAGCGTTAGAAACCAAAATTGTGACGGCCGGCCGTTCTTCTCAGTGGACACAGTCCTTGGTCAATCCTCCGGTCAGTCGCGCCTCGACGATCGTGTTTGATTCTGTGGCAGAGATGAAACATGCGACGGCCAATCGCGCGAATAAGGCGCTTTTCTACGGCCGCCGAGGCACGAATACGCATTTTGCGTTTCAGGATGCCATGGTAGAGCTGGAAGGCGGGGTGGGGTGTGCCTTGTACCCGTGTGGTACTGCGGCCATCACCAATGCGATTTTGGCGTTCGTGAAAGCCGGTGATCATATCTTGATGGTGGATGGGGTCTACGAGCCAACGCGCAACTTCTGTGACAGCATTCTCGATAAAATGGGTGTCGAAACCACTTATTATGATCCCATGATCGGGGAAGGGATCCGCGATTTGATCCGGCCGAACACCAGCATTTTGTTCCTTGAATCACCGTGTTCGATCACGATGGAAGTGCAGGATGTACCGACGTTAGCGGCCATTGCACACGAACAAGATATTACCGTGATGCTGGATAACACCTGGGCTTCACCGATTAATTTCCAACCGTTTGAACACGGGGTGGATATCTCTATTCAGGCGGCGACCAAATACATTGTGGGTCATTCCGATGTCATGCTCGGTACCGCGGTGGCGAACGAGAAATGTTGGGCGCAGTTGCGTGAGAGCAGCTATTTGATGGGGCAATGTACGTCCCCTGATGACGTGTACTTGGCCATGCGCGGTGTGCGTACCTTGGGTGTACGCATGAAGCAACATCAGGAAAACAGCCTGAAAGTAGCCGCTTGGCTCGCACAACGCCCTGAAGTGGATCGTGTGTTGCATCCGGCTTTTGAAAGCTGTGATGGCCATGAATTTTTCAAGCGCGATTTCACCGGTTGTAATGGCTTGTTTTCGGTGGTCTTAAACCGTGGCAGCAGTGACGCACTGACGGCGATGCTCGACGGTATGTCGCATTTCAGTATGGGCTTTTCATGGGGCGGGTTTGAGAGTTTGATCCTTGCTAATGAGAACATTAACAGCCTGCGCACGGCGACGAAAAAAACCTATGCGGGTCCATTATTGCGTCTGCACATTGGGTTAGAAAATGCGGATGATTTGATTGCCGATCTTGAACGTGGTTTTGAACGTTTAAACGCGGCACTGGCGACATCGGTGTAAGCGTCACACGATAAAAAAGGCGAACACCGCAACACGGTGTTCGCCTTTTTTGTGCGTTTTTTCTGTCCCAAAACCCAAAACCTAAGACCTGCTATTCGGGAAATAGCTCGCCAATTTCATGGCCTAGTTGGCGTAAGAACCCTTTCATGTACGCGGTGCGGCGTTGTGCTTCTTCACGGGCAGCAGCGGTGTTCATGGTGTTGGCCAAGGTAAACAGTTTGGTGTAAAAGTGGTCAATACAGTAGGCTTTGTCATCGCGTGGACGGGTGCACCCGAAGGGATCGTCTGTCGCGTAGAGCGCTGATTGAAAGCCTGTGCTCACTTGAATGCAGCGGGCAATGCCGATAGCGCCTAAGGCATCAATGCGATCCGCATCTTGTACAATGGCCGCTTCACGGCTGGTGATAGGGATATTGGCACTGAAGCTGTGCGCTTCAATCGCATGGTATATCGCGGGAAAATAGTGCTCAGGGTAAGCAATGCTGCTGAGAAAACGTATCGCAGCTTGTGCCGCCAGTGCTGAGGCTTGATGCCGGTTCGGATCGTTTTTCGCCAAGGTGACGCAATCGTGCAGCCATGCGGCGGGGATCACCACCGCCAGATCAGCCTGTTCGTGTTGGGCAAACTGCTTGGCGGCAGCCACGACCCGCTTGATGTGGTCAATATCATGGGCGGCATCCGTGGCAGGGCTGGATTGCAGAAAGTCAGCGCATTGCGCTTCCAGCGTGGTGAGGCAAGGAACAGGCGGGTGTGTCTTCATAGTAATCCGCTCAAAAAGGCGTCCGTTGTCTACGCTTTAGTAAACGCATACTAAAGGGGATACAATGAAAAAGACAGTGTATTTGGCTGGCGTGGGCGGGTTGGTATTCGGGTTGTTAGGCTGCTCAAGTGCGGAGTGGGAAAACGAGTGGGATCGGTATCAGTTGCTGCCTGATGACTACACCTATAATGTCCCTTTCGATAGTATTTACCACTATGGGTACAATCAGGGCTGTGAAACGGCATTGAGTGTATTGGGGGTGACGGACACCGAATACCAGAAAGATGTCACACTGGAAAACAGTGACACCGATTACGACCAAGGTTGGGAAGACGGTAAGCAAGCCTGTGAGCAAGGTGTCAGAAATGTGATGCCAACATCGCGGATTGTGCCCGGGCCGATAGTTCCCAGTACCGTGACATCTGACAGTGTCGCATCGAGTGCGCCGTCTGCATCTAAACCGTCTTACTCTGAGACTGATACACCGACAACGACATACTAAAACCATAAACGATGCACGTACTGCGGCATGTACCGAGAGGCAGTGTGACAGGCTGGCGACGCATGACGGGATGGTAAGGAACAGACATAAAAAAACAGACCTTAGTAGGTCTGTTTTTTATTGCTGTGCTGACAACGATGAAAGCGATAAACCTAGCCTAGTTTTATACTTGATCATTGTTCGTTGTGTCACACGGCCTTACTGAGTGGGTCTTGTCATTGATTGTACCTGACCGTTTTGAAATAAAACGGGTACAACGGCATGCACTTCTGGGAGTAATAAATATGCATCCTTGCTTGAGTCATTATTCATCTCTACGACGATCTGAAGGTGTTGATTCAATGCTCGCTGTAGAGCGGGAGTGCGAATTTTTTTCCCTTGCTTACCGAACTGACTATATTGACCCTGGCTGGCGTAAACCCAAATATTAAATGAGTCATTACCATTCTCAAGCTGCTCGATAAAATCGGTGATATGTCTCATAAAAGTCCTTTTATAAATCAATATCTCTGTATTGACCGTCCTATTATGGAAGGAAGGTGGTATTTTTCAATTCCATTTACACACCCGCCTTCTGTTTGTGTGAAGTGCTTTGCATAAAGCTGCAAAGTCGGGTGGTAGGTGTAATATAACCGCAACAAACGTAAGTAATCAACCTGTTTACTCGATGGATTACGGCGTAATGTGACACAAAAATAAAGCGGGTAAACTGAAACGTATATTTATGATCATTAATGCTTTTTGGAGTTGCGTCACAACTCCGTGATGGTCGTTTGAGTCGTCTATTGCTTTACAGGTTTTCCTGTTATGGCGAGACGAACCCTATCATGGGTGTAATAAAAACAGCGTTATGAGTGAGGTCAGGATGGAAAATACAGTGTGCGCATGGGCGATGAAAAACCCGATTGAACGGATTTACCATGATGAGGAATGGGGGCGAATTAATAACAATGATACGTATTTATTTGAATTTTTGACGCTAGAAGGTGCGCAGGCGGGGTTAAGTTGGTACACGGTATTAAAACGGCGAGATGCGTACAAATTAGCCTTTGAGGGGTATTGTTTAACGCGATTAGCGCAATACGATGCAGAAAAAGTTGAGGAAATAATAGAAAAATTTGATGTCATAAAACATCGCGGTAAAATTCAATCTGTATTTAGTAATGCGAGAGCGGCAAATAAACTTATCGAAGAATATGGCAGCTTATCAGCGGCATTATGGCAATTTGTTGACCATCAACCTGTGACCAATTATTGGACAGATAAAGAGGCGGTACCCACCTCGACCCCGGCATCAAAAGCAATGAGCCGTTTTTTAAAGAAAAAGGGCTTTCTTTTTGTCGGTGAAACGATTTGTTATGCATTTATGCAAGCGGTAGGGATGGTGAATGACCACCTGGTATCTTGTCCTTGTCATCAGCGCATTCAGCAAATTGCTATACAAACAAAACGTGGACAGTAAGGGTGTGTTGAAGTGGTGATGACACCCATTCATGCGTATTATAGGCGCCTCAACGTCTTGCACGATTCTAAAGGATAAAGTTGGTCATTCATGTCTGATACAGCGATAAAAACGATACGTCGAGCCACGTGGGTAGGGTCAATCATCAACATTGTACTCGCCGCAGTGAAAATCACGGTGGGTAAAATTACAGGCAGCCAAGCCTTGGTGGCCGATGGTATTCACAGTTTGTCTGATTTGGTGACTGATACCGCGATTTTGATTGGTTCTCGTTATTGGACGGCACCTGCGGATAAAGAGCACCCTTACGGCCATGGGCGGTTTGAGACCCTGACCAATATTTTTATTGGTGTGCTGTTGGCGGTCGTCGGGATTGGGATTGGCTGGGATTCGCTGAGTGCGATTGGTCATGAAGCGACAAACTCGCCGGGTATGCTTGCCTTTGTGGCGGCTGTCGCATCAATAGTGGCAAAAGAAATTTTGTACCGCTGGACGGTGGTACAAGCAAAACGTATTAATAGCCGTTCGCTGCATGCTAACGCGTGGCATCACCGCTCGGATGCACTGAGTTCGTTGCCGGTGGCCGTGGCCGTTGTGGCCAATTGGTTGGCGCCAGGTTTGCATTATTTGGATCAAATTGCGGCACTGTTGGTCACGGCGATGATTTTGAAAGCGGCATTCGATATTCTGTGGCCTGCCATTCAGGAGCTGACAGATGCGGAAGCGGACACGGACATTGAAGCCAAGATCCAGCACTATGCCGATCAGGATCCGCAGATCAAAGAAGTGCACGCGATTCGAAATCGCCGTACCGGCAGTACCATTTTGTTAGATTTCCATTTGCTGGTGGAGCCTGAGATGAGTGTGGATAAAGCCCATGCCATCAGTGAAAATTTTAAAAGCTATATTCTGGATCAATTAGATGAAGTGGTGGATGTGATCATCCACATTGAGCCCTACACGTGCGCTGAGCGTGTTATTAACCCCTGTTGTGAAGATAAGCACTGTAAATAACGCAGGGCGTTATGACGACAAACATACGGCATAGTGACAAGCTCGTGCTTTAGCCGCTACCGCATCGTATCTGCACTAAAAAGAGAAGCACGCTGTTCTAGGACAGCGTGCTTTTTTGTGTCATTTTTTTGATGTCGATAATCCTATCAATATCGTATCATTGACGCTTCTTCTTACCTCCTTCTGTTGTATTTGTAGGTTCCTTCATGTCCATTCGACATTTTCGTTTTCTCTTGACGGCATTATTTGCCGTCATGCTGTCCGGCTGTTCCTTACTTGAGGTTAAAATTGATAGCCAGACCGTGCCACTCACCCAGCAAGAACTGGCTATGCGCATCATGACGCGTGAATACGCGCAACAATTTTTTGCCCAAGTGGAACAAGCGGCCGATGTGCTGCACAGCCGTTATCCATCGCGTGACAGCGTGAACCAGTCAGCCGTGTTGCTGTGGAAAATTAATGCGGAAGAAGGGTTGCAGTCTGCCGCCTACCAAGTTTCACCCATGGCGTCCTTGATTGATACGTGGGTATTTGCTCAGCAGATGGTCCAGTTTTATGCGACAGGGCCTGGCCATGATCTGTTTGTGACCACGGAAGCCCAAAGCGTGTCGGCCCATTTGGCGAAAGAAGTGGAGCAATTGGCACAAACGATACTGAAGAAAGGCGTGTTCACCCAAACGCAGCAGTTCGTGGCTGATTTTGTCGCGCAGTATCCGTTTGCTGATGTTAGCATGATCCGTACACCGGCATACCGAGCGTGGTTACGCGCCAATCAGATCAGCGCTGAAGATGCAGTGACGACGTTAGGTACGATGCCAGAAGCCATCGGCGATGTATCGGATCGCTTGAGTTTGGCCTCTGAGCAAACACCGAAGATCATGACGTGGAAAGCGCAACTACTCGCCTTAAACAGTACCGCCAGTATCGAACAGGTGAATACGGCCTTAAACAGCCTGAAAGTGTCATCAGACGCGTTTAAAGATTTTATTGATAATAATCCTGAATACATGCGTGACTTGGCGGCACAAATGGCCATTGAGCTTCAGCCGTTAGTGAATGATATTGATGCAAAAACCGCACAGCGTTTAGTGCAATTGAGTGTTGAACGTCAGGCACTAGAAACCATGGTGGCCCGGGAGCGGCAGGCAATTGCGCACATCATCAGCCATGAGCGGACGCAGTTTGCGCAAGATATCAACCACACTTCGCAAGCGGTGGTGGATCTTGCGCTGACTAAGCTGATTGAGGTGATCAAAAGTACCATTCTTTACTTTGTGCTGTTTATTGTGGTGATTTTCTTTGCCCCATTGGGGCTGGGTTATTGCTTGGGTAAACGTTCGGCGGTCCGTGCGGCTGCTGTGAAGTGATTGTTCTGCCCTAAATGGTGTATTTTTTTGTTCTCTCAATTGTGAGATACGCAACGGCACACTGATCCCGCTATCTTTACTCCATAAGTCGATACTGTGTATGCGGTATCGGCTGAAACGTTACTTTTGATTCCAAATGCTAGATGCCAGAGTCCAGGAAATCACGGCGAACAGTATGGGTAAGTGCAAGGAGGAAAAGATGCCATTAGTGAGAATTAAGTCGCTACCTTTTGCGCAAGAAGTGAACATTCCCCGAGTGCTGAATTTACTGTCACATGCACTGTCAGAAGCTAATGAGATTGAGCTGAATCATGTGATGGCAACGTGGGATTACCTCATACCGCATCATTATGCTCATGGCGGTAAACATGTTGAACATCAGCCAGAATTTACACACCCGATCTTGGTGCATTTTTTCGCGCCTAATTTCAACTCCGAGGAGGAGATTGCGGCGATGCTGGAATTGATCGCCAGCACGCTGGTTGAGCAGTTGCCGGTCGATAAACGCAATGTATTTATTAACTATTCCCCCGCGTACAGCGACGGTGTGTTCGATGAAGGACATATCGTTGAGTGGTAATTGTTTCGTTTAAAGGCAGGTGCTTCACTATCGCGAAAGCACCGTCGTCGCGATCCAGCACACAAAACCAGTAAAAGCCAATCGTGATGCGGTTGGCTTTTTTTGTGCATAGATATGATGAAATGACGACCATTAACGCCATTTTATGACTAAGCATGCGATTGAAAGGCTGAAATCGCAGTGAGAAGGAAAGGAAAAACAATTTACGGCATAAACGCGAAATGTAACTATTTTGTTGTGGAATGTTATGGCGGATACAGCAGGGAGTAGGGGTATGACAGCGCGTGAAGCAAATTTTGATGGGTTGGTGGGGCCGACACATAACTACGGTGGATTATCGTTTGGCAATGTGGCATCCGCCAAGCACCAAGCCCAGCCTTCGAATCCGAAATTGGCGGCCAAACAGGGATTAGCCAAAATGAAAACCCTGTCGGACTGGGGCTTGGTGCAGGGGGTACTTGCTCCTCAGGCACGTCCGGATATTGCGACGTTGCGTCGCTTAGGCTTTACGGGGAGTGATCAAGGAGTGATCACCCAAGCCGCGCAACAAGCACCGCAGATCTTTGCTGCCTGCTGTTCGGCATCGAGCATGTGGACGGCCAATGCGGCCACTGTGTCGCCTTCTGGGGATACGGCTGACAGCAAAGTGCATTTCACTCCAGCCAATCTGGTCAATAAATTCCACCGCTCGATTGAACATGACGTGACGGGGCGAATTTTGCAGGCCACATTTGCTGACGATGCCCATTTTGTTCATCATGCCGCACTGCCAATGTCGGAACATTTTGGTGATGAAGGGGCGGCCAATCACACCCGTTTTTGCCATGAATACGGCGAGCAAGGGGTCGAGTTCTTTGTCTATGGGCGGCATGCTTTTGATGGCCGTTTTCCCGCGCCTGCGGTTTTTCCGGCACGTCAAACCTTTGAAGCCAGTGACGCGGTCGCGCGTTTGCATCAGTTAAAGGCCGATCACGTGGTGTTTGCGCAGCAAAATCCCGCGATCATTGATCACGGTGTGTTTCATAATGATGTGATTGCGGTGGGGAATAAAAACCTGTTGTTTTGCCATGAACTTGCCTTTTTAGACCCACAAACGGTGTATGCCACGTTGACCGAACGCATGGGGGATGAGTTTACGATTATCGAAGTGCCGGTAGATGCCGTCCCTGTACACGATGCAGTGTCAAGTTACCTGTTTAATTCACAATTGCTCACGCTGCCCAATGGCGAGACGGTGTTGGTGCTGCCGCAAGAGTGCCGTGAAAATCCCATGGTTTGGGACTATGTAACGTATTTGCTGGTGGAAGAGCGCGGTATTGATCGGGTGCAATTCTTTGATTTAAAACAGAGTATGGCTAATGGTGGTGGCCCGGCTTGCTTGCGATTGCGCGTGGTGTTGACCGATGATGAACTGGCCGCGGTGAACCCGAAGACGATCATGAATGCGGCGTTATTTCAGCAGCTCAACACGTGGGTAGATAAACATTATCGGGATCGCTTAACGGAACATGATTTGGCGGACCCGCAATTATGGGAGGAATCTCGTACGGCGCTGGATGCCTTAACCCAGATTATGGGACTGGGGGCGATATATCCGTTTCAGCGCTAGTTCCCGAGAGGGGGGAGCTTTTGGTATAATGGGAAATATTGATATTAATCTGTGCCCGTGACGGAGTCTCCATGGCCAAGCTATCCCTTCAAGAGCAGCTATTACAAGCTGGTCTTATTGATAAGAAAAAACTAAAAAAAGCGGGTAAATCCTCGAAAAAATCCCGTACCTTGCGTAAAGAAGCGAAAGCTGCAGTTGAAGAAAACAAAGCATCGCAACTGGCGCAAGATCAGGAATTGAACCGTCAGAAGCAAGCCGAAGCAGACAAAAAAGCGATTGCCTCTCAGGTTAAGCAGCTGATTGAGATGAACAAGGTCGAGAAAACCGACGGCGATATTGGTTATAACTTTACCGATGGTTCGTTGGTGAAAAAGCTACATGTGAACAAACAAACGCATGCACAGTTAGTGAACGGACGTTTAGCGATTGCTCGTACGGGTGAAAGCTACATGATCATTCCGGGTGTTGTGGCCGATAAAATCAGTCAGCGTGATGAGACGAGTGTGATCGTGAACAACGTGGTATCGGAAGACGTGATGGATGAAGACGATCCGTACGCAGCGTTCCAGATCCCTGATGATCTGATGTGGTAATACCCATCACAGTCAGTGATCATACATAGCGCAGGAAATAGCGCAGGAAAAAGCCCACCGTCATCGACGTGGGCTTTTTTTATGGCTGTTATGTTTTCAAGCGTCTAGGTATTTAGACGTTTGCTTTATTGCCGTTTTTATTTATTACATGCCTATTTATGGCGCCCTTGTTTATCCCCTTTTGGGGTTTCACTTCAGCTTTTCCCTCGGTATCCCTTTCCGCTTTCATTGCCTGTGCCTGTGCCTGTGCCTGCTCTGCTTCTGGCTCTATCTCATGTCCTTTTGGAGCTAAATAAGCGGCGATAGCTTGGTAAGTGTGCTCGCAGGCATCTGGGGCCAAGGCGTCCAAATTCAAGTAAGCATGGATCATGTCTTCCATATGCAGGTGTTCACAGGCAATGTGGTGCTGGGTTAGTCGGTCGGCGTAGCGACGTCCTTCATCGCGTAGCGGGTCAAAGCCGGCGGTGATGATCATCGTAGAGGGGTGATTCGCGTTCAGCGGCCGAAACAGGGGGGAGGCTTGCTGGCGATCTTCCCCGCGCTGAAAATAGTGGTCGAAATACCAAAGCACTTTGCTGCTTTCGAGTAAGTAGCCTTGCTGCAATTGGGTGATGGAGGGGCTCGATAGCGTGTAATCCAAACTGGGATAGATCAGCACAAGGTGCTCAACCGTCATGCCCCGTTGTGCGACATTGTTCAGAAGATGGGATTGCTGTGCCAGTGTGGTTGCCAGCGCGCCGCCGGCAGAGTCACCCATTAAGGTGACAGAGGGGAGAAAGGCGAATGGCTGTGCGGTTAAGGTGTCATGTAATGCGGTCAGGCTGGCCATGCAATCATTGAGGCCGAGTGGATAGGGGTGTTCAGGCGCTAAGCGGTAATCCACACTGACGACGATATGTTGGCTGGTGGTAGCGATTCGCTGACAAATTGGATCATAAACCTGACTGCTGCCACACATGTGCCCCCCGCCATGGAAAAATAAAATCACGGGCAGGGCCCGTTGAGGCTCGGGATGGTATATCCGGCACGGAACGGAAGTGTGCAGCAGCAGCGTATCGATGACCGTATCAATTGAGGGGCTGGGCATGGCGAACTGCTGGGTAATCGTCTGCAGGCCTAAACGCGCTAAGGCAGGGGTTGGTACGACCCCCATCGCTAATGATTGTGCCACTGTTAAATTAAATTGAGCGAGCCATGTCTGCAGTGCGAGAGGGAGTGCTGGCATGAGGATGTCCTTGCTGTTGTTTGATCTCCGGAATCCGGCTGATCAAATAATCTTTGAAATTGGCACAGCGCGCAGGCATGTATTTGCGCGGTTTAAAATACAAGTTCAGCTCAAATTGGCTACTGACGTAATTTTCCAGTAAAGGCACCAAGGTTTTTTGCGCCAGTTCCTGTTTGATTAAGCTCAGGGGCAAATACGCGATCCCTCCGCCGGCAAGGGCAATGTTCTTCAGTATTTCACTGTCATCGGCTTCAACCGTTTGAGCAATTTCAACCGAGCTGTATTCCCCGTCCAATTCAAAAATCCATCGGTTTCCGCCGACCAGCGTGGTGGCATAAAGGCACTGGTGGTTTTTCAAATCATCAGGCACAACGGGTTTCCCTTGCTTCTTTATATAGTGGGGGGAGCAACAGGCCATCAAGGGTTCTTTGAGCAATGCCCGTTTCACCAGCAAGCTGTCTTTGTCCTGAAATCCACGGTAAGTGGCATTGGCACGAATGGCAAAATCAACGTCATGCACATGATCCACCTCAAAGGCCGTTTCAAGCACCACAAAGTTAATCGACGGGTGAAACTGCAGGTATTCACCGATAATTTGGCTTAAATAGTGTTTGGCAAATAAAGGCGTACACGCGATCTTGATGGTGCCTTTGTCTTCGCTGCTGAGGTTTTGCACTTCATTGAACACATCATCAATTTGTGTGTGAATCAGACTGAAGCGATCAAACAAGCGCTGACCTGCTTGGGTCAGTGTGATTTTTCGTGTTGTGCGCTTTAGCAGGCTTACCCCCATTGAGGCTTCCAGCTCGTTCAGCCAACGACTGGCCGCAGACGCGGAGATGTGATTAAGCTTCGCGGCTTCACTAATGGAACCCGTGCGCACAACATGGAGGAAAAAGACGACCTTGTCTAACATGGGCTACCTTGTAAAAAGCTGTTTATAAAAACCTATCTCTTTCATTTATAGCAAAGAAAAATACCGATCACCAATAACCACTTTTAATCTATGGTTAATGCTAGCGTCGGTTTATTGAGGATAAGGGAGCTTTGGATAGTCGGTGTCGTTTCTCTTTATGCAAAAGTGATTTGCATCTATGTGAGTAATCAATACGGCTGACTCTTCTAGAATAGGAATATACAGTGAGTTGTGATACCCGACACAACTGTTGGCGCTCTCGCTAATACCACATTTCTACTTTTACACAGTTTTCATTTTTGGTATTGAATAAAAGGGAAAATAAAATGCTTAATAATAAAGTCTGTATTGTTACTGGTGGTGCACAAGGCATTGGACGCTGCATCGTTGAAACGTTTGCAAAGCAGGATGCAGTACATGTGTATGCCTGTGACATGAACGCCTCAGCCATGTTGGATTTGGAAACCAAATACCCCAATGTGTCAGCGGTGGAATTGAATGTGTGTGATCGCGATGCGATTGGCCTTTTCATTGATAAAATTAAAGCGACGCATGGTCATATTGATGTCCTTGTTAATAATGCAGGGGTCACCCGTGACAACCTGATTGATAAAATGACCGAAGAAGAGTGGGATTTCGTTTCTGACGTTAACCTGAAAGGGGTCTTTAATATGACCCAAGCCATTGCCCCTGTCATGATGGAAGGCGATATGGGCTCTATTATTACGATGTCATCGGTTGTAGGGACGGACGGTAACATTGGCCAAAGTAACTATGCAGCCACCAAAGGCGGTGTGATCGCCATGACCAAAGGGTGGGCGAAAGAGTTCTCACGTAAAGGGGCGCAAGTGCGGGCAAACTGTATTGCCCCAGGCTTTATTGAAACGCCAATGACGGTCGATTTACCTGAGAAAGTGCTCGACCATATGAAAAAGAAAACGCCATTGGGGCGAATGGGGAAACCGGAAGACATTGCTAATGGTGCACTGTTCCTTGCCAGTGACAATTCCGCCTTTATCACAGGGCAGGTTTTGAAAATTGACGGCGGGTTGGTGATTTAATCCCTACACGTCACATGCTGATTTAGGCTATTGGCATTGCCATCCCAGACGTGTGCCAGATGAGTTGCCAGTGTGCATTCTTCCAACCGCGCCTCACGCATAGCTTAGAGGGGCGGTTTTTTTATGTCTGTCGTTTACTGTTTAATGGTTTCTATTCGCTCACTAATAGGAAAAGCATCAATAATTAATGGATTATAATTTTGTGAAAATATAAAAAGGCAAGAGATAGCACTTAATTGTTATTGATTCTCATGGGGGGGAATAAAAAAACACAGCGGCAGGTAAGGCGGCTGTTCAACTATGTGATTATTAATGTTTATTTTCAATCTCTCACTGTGGATATCAGTGTTTTATTGCGCTTGATTGAAAAAGCGACACGGATGGAGCCCTGTCATCATATGGCTTTTAATTGTCATGAAAACAGCAAATTACATCAATATGTGTGTTTTATTACACTTTACGATAAGTGTTTTAGATGATCGCGATAAAAATTATTACATGGTGATGTAAATATGAATCCCTAAACTCCGCGCTTCTTATTTCTCTGACCATATCCTCGCTATCTTGAGATGCGTTTGGATATGATGAATATTAGGTCAATATTTATGATGAAGCCGTGTTATTCACCTATTGTGCTGGCTGTTTTATTTTGCCCGACAATGGTAAATGCATCGGCAATCGATAAAAGTGGTTTTTCGATTGCTGCTGGAACTGCATTTTTAGGTGGAGAGATGGGCGGAATGATTAAGGATGAATATTCAGGCTCGACATTTTCTGCTGCGTTTTCCATTCAATATACGATGACAAGCGGTGTTATTTTTGGGGGCAGCTATTCTCCCGCCGTGATCAATACGCATCAGACGCAATTTACTGTCAGCGATCAGCATATTGTGACGAAGCAGCAGCGATTAAAAGCGTCGGTGATGACGCTGTATACGGGGTATCAGTTTGATCATGGCTGGCGTGTGTTGGTCGGTGCTGCTCAAACGGACACGGCGTATATCGCTGATGGGGTCGCATTCAGTGAAAAGCAGACTGCGCCAATGATCGGTATGGGGTACCAGACCCCCAGTGGTGTCCATTTTGATTTGCATGCCACGCAAGTGGAGTATGCGGGGGGGCCAGCGACTACGCTGTTTATCATGATGGGGACGCGCATTTAGCGCGTATCGAGTGTCCTGTTCGTGCATTGTTGCTAGCGTGCAGGACACTCGGTGAATCGGTCATGCCACTAACGGTAGAGGCGTTTTACACTGTCACGTTGCATCAGTGTTGGCTCAAGTTGAACAACAGAATTGGTTTCTCGCTTGCTGTGGATTTTATCCAGAAGCATATCGACGGCTTGTTGACCAAGGCGGTATTTCGGTTGGTGGATGGTCGTTAACGACGGGGTGATGTATTTGGCCAATTTAACGTCATCGTACCCGACAATAGACAGATCATCCGGCACGACGATGCCTTTTTTGTGGGCGGTATTGATGGCACCCATCGCCATCATGTCGTTGCACACAAACATTGCCGTGGGCAATGGGCCGCGTTCACACAAGGTCGTAAAGGCTTCCTCGCCCCCTTCACATTCAAAGTTGCCTGAGGCTATCCACGGTGTATGGATGGGGAGGTCTGCTTCTTCCATCGCCTGAATGAAGCCGGACAAGCGTTGCTGGGCTGTGAGTTTATCTTGTGGGCCGGTGATACAACCAATTTGGGTATGGCCTTGTTCAATCAGGTGGCGGGTGGCGAGATAGCCGCCGTGGTGAGAATTGTCTTGGATAATGTCGCAGGGAAAGTCTACCGGTCCCCAGTCCATCACCACCGTCGGCACCGGCTGATGGCGGGCAAATAGATTTAGCGTGTTATCTTCGACTTCGCTGCACATCAACAATAAACCGTCGACCCGCTTTTGTAACAGGGTATCGAGGTTGGTATGCATACGCGCTAAATCCCCCTCAGTATTACACAGGATCAAATTGTAGCCTTGCTGATAGCAACGTCGCTCCACGCCTTTGACGACTTCACCAAAAAATGGATTGGTGGAGGTAGTAACCAGCATACCAAAAGTACGGGTATGGTTAACCTTCAGGCTGCGTGCCAGTGCAGAAGGGGCATAGTTAAGGGCATCAACCGCCGCCAATACACGTACGGAAATGTCGTCACTGACAAAGCGGGTTTTATTGAGGACGTGGCTGACGGTGGATGTTGAGACCCCCGCTTCTTTTGCTACATCTTTAATTGTCGCCATAGGTTCTCCCTGAACACTCTCCCGTTGAAGGGAGCAAAAAATGGTGCGGTACGGTTTGATGATTCGTTTTGATGGTATGGGATTGTGGCTTGAGTGCGGTGGTATGGGGATGCTTTTCCCTAAAGCATGGGCGGCGCCTGCATGCAGACACCGCCCACTATTCCCTGTTTCCAGTATAAAAAAGGAGGCAAGAAATTACTGCGTGATCACTTTGAGTGGCACAGGAATGAAGGCTTCAACCTTGTCGCCTTTCAGCATTTTGTCAGCCGTTGTGACGCCTAATGCACCGATCAGCTCTGGCTGCTGTGCGATAGTTGCTGCCAGTTTGCCGCGTTTTACTGCTGCAATACCGTCTTCTGTGCCATCAAAGCCCACGATCATTACGTCTTTGCCTGATGCTTGTACGGCACGCATTGCACCCAGCGCCATCTCATCATTCTGTGCGAATACCGCTTGTACATCAGGATTGGCCGCCATCATGTTTTCCATGACGTTTAGGCCTTTGGTACGGTCAAAGTCAGCCGGTTGGCTAGCAAGCAGATCCATCTCGTTGCTCTTCACGGCATTCATGAAGCCTTGGCCACGCTCACGCGCAGCAGAAGTACCCGCGATGCCTTCCAGTTGGATAACGCGTGCTTTCTCGCCCACTTTTTCCATGATGTATTTACCGGCCATTTCGCCACCTGCCACGTTGTCTGACGCAATGTGGCTGACTACGTCACCACGGCTTGCACCACGGTCAAGTGTCAGGACGGGGATCTTAGAGCGGTTCGCCATGCGGATTGCATTAGAAACGGCATCGGAATCGGTTGGGTTGATCAAAATGGCTTTCACGCCACGCACGGTCAAATCTTCAATGTTTGACAGCTCTTTGCTTGGGTCATTTTGTGAGTCCAGCACGATCAGCTCATAGCCTAGCTCTTTGGCTTTTGCCTCTGCGCCTTCTTTCATGGTGACAAAGAAGGGGTTGTTCAAGGTAGAGACAACCATGGCAAGTGTGTCTTGCGCTGCTGCAGTTGAACTGAATGAGGCAGACAGTACTGCCGCAGAGATCAGGGTGGCTAGCTTTTTCATTCTGTATTCCTTTCTACATGTGTCGGTGGCGGCGGGCAGAGGGGAGGCTGCCCGCATAACCATGCTGGTGTCCATCAATAAGCGATAAGCTCATTGCGTGATGAAAAATCATTAATGGGTTAACGTGTTGTCGTTATGTAGTGATGCTTATTTGTTCTTGTTGTCGACCAAAACCGCCAGCAAAATCACGACCGCTTTTGCAATCATCTGGTAGTAAGACGACACGTCGAGCAGGTTCAGGGCGTTGTTCAGGAAGCCGATGATCAAGGCTCCGATCAGGGTACCCATGATGCGACCTTTACCCCCAGCCAGACTGGTACCGCCCAATACGACCGCGGCGATAGCATCAAGCTCATACCCCATACCGGCAGTTGGCTGTGCCGATGACAAACGAGACGTCACGATAAGACCCGCCAGTGCCGCCAGTAGACCGCACAGGGCGTAGACACCGATTTTTACACGGTCAACGTTGATACCCGACAGGCGTGCGGCAGATTCATTACCGCCCACTGCATACACGTAGCGGCCGAAGCGTGTGTGGTTCAGTAGGTACCACACCGATGCAAAGACAATCACCATCAACCAGATCGGAACCGGAATGCCCAGTGCGTAGCCTGTACCGAACCAAGCAAAGTTGTCAGCTACATCGGTAAAACCGGTCGAAATAGGACGCCCTTCGGTGTACACCATGGTCACACCGCGTAGCAGTGTCATGGTTACCAGTGTGGCGATGAAGGCTTGAACTTTTCCTTTGGCGATAATAATGCCGCTGATCGCACCCAGTATCGCACCTGCAAGCAGGGCCGTTGGTACTGCAACCAACACAGGCACTTCCATGCCGATCAAGGTAGCGGCGAAAGCACCACATAAAGCCAGTACCGAACCGACGCTCAAATCAATGCCGGCCGTCAAGATAACCAAGGTCATGCCCACGGCAATAATGGCGTTGATCGAGGTTTGGCGCAGAATGTTCAGAATGTTGTCAACGGTGAAAAAGTTTGGGTTTAAAAAAGACACCACGACAATCAGGAAAATCAATGCGATCAGTGATTTTTGTTCAATCAGCCACGCTTTGCTAAAGCGCGGTGTGCTACCTGTCGGTTGTTGTTTCGTCATAGCATTGCTCATGCTGCTACCTCATTGATGTGTTTACCTACCGCGCAGGCAAGGAGTTTTTCTTGATCGGCATCGGCTGCCATGAATTCGCCACTGATCTTGCCTTCATGCATCACCAAAATGCGGTCGCTCATGCCCAGTACTTCTGGCATTTCAGAAGAAACCAAGATGATGCTCATGCCTTCGGCTTTAAATTTGTTGATCAGCTGATAAATTTCTTTCTTCGCGCCTACGTCAACACCGCGCGTAGGTTCATCCAGAATCAAGACCTTTGGCTTGGTCATTAGGCCTTTAGCAATCGCCACTTTCTGTTGATTACCGCCGGACAAGTTACCAATGATTTGGTTACGGCTTGGGGTTTTGATGTTGAATAAACGAATGAAGTCGTCCACGGCCATGACTTCGTCAGTGTGGTTGAGCTGAATGCCTTTCGACAATTGCTCAAGCGCGCAGATGGACATGTTTTCTTTCACGGACAAACCGAGGATCAGGCCATCGCCTTTACGATCTTCAGAGATGTAAGCGATGCCGTTGGCCAAGCCATCTTGTGGGTTAATTGGGTTGATGGTCTTGCCATCTAACACAATGTCACCAGATTCACGGGTCAGTGCGCCGAAAATGATTTTCATCAATTCCGTACGACCTGCGCCCATCAAGCCTGAAATACCCAAGATTTCGCCGCGATCTAACGTGAAGCTCACGTTGTGTACGCCAGTGCCAGACAGGTCTTTTACTTCAAGGCAGGTGGTGCCGTGTTTAGCCGCAATGCGCGGGTATTGCTCATCAAGACGACGGCCGACCATCATTTCGATCATGCTATCTTCATCAATGTCTGTCACGGCACGTTGGCCGATGAACTTGCCATCACGCAGCACGGTGATGTCATCACAAATGGTGAAGATTTCTTTCAAGCGGTGAGAAATGTAAACAATGCCCGTGCCTTCGTCGCGCAGTTCATTGATCACGCAGAACAGGGATTCGGTTTCGGTGTCTGTCAGCGCATCGGTTGGTTCATCCATGATGATGACTTTCGATTTGAACGACAGCGCTTTGGCAATTTCTACCATTTGCTGTTCGCCCAAGCTCAGGTCGCCAAGCAGGGTGCGTGAACTGTGTTTAACGTTAAGACGCTGCAATAGGGCATCGGCTTCACGGTACATGTGCGCCCACTTGATCGCACCAAACGCATTGGTTAGCTCGCGACCCAAGAAGATGTTTTCCGCAATGGTGAGCTCAGGGATCAGGTTCAGTTCTTGGTGAATAATGGCGATGCCCGCCTCTTGCGAATGGCGTGGTCCCTGAAAATTCACCGGTTGACCTTCATAATGGATCTCACCCGCATCCATGGCATAAATGCCGGTCAGGGTTTTCATCAGGGTAGACTTACCCGCCCCGTTTTCGCCCATTAAGGCCATGACCTTGCCGGGGTAGACATTCAAACTGGCTTTGTCTAACGCTTTTACGCCGGGGAATGCTTTTTCGATGTTTTTAAGCGCTAAAATGGGCTCTTTCATCTCATTTCCTTGCAGTGTTTAGTTTAGGTCGCGATTAAAAAACGACGCCAGCTTGAAAAATGACATTGGCATAAGGCGTGCATTCACCGGTGCGAATCACGGCTTTGCTGTTTTGAGTGTGTACTTTGAAGTCTTCATGCGAGATATACGAAACCGTAATGGTTTTGCCGCATAGCGCTTCTTCTTGGTGGATCAGGCTCAGTAGCGCGTCATGATGCTGTGGGCTGACGTGTTTGAACTCTTCTGCCATCACCACCCCTTCGATTTGCATCTCGCCCAGTACCGCCGCCACGGTTTGGATAAAGGTCGGCACGCCTGCGATCAGCGCAAGATCAATACGCTGTGTATTGTCAGGGATCGGTAGCCCTGCGTCGCAGATGGTCACTTCATCCGTGTGGCCAAGTGTGGCGACTAAGTAAGACAGCTCTGAATTGATAAGTGCGCTTTTTTTCATGCCTGAACCTTTGCTATTCACGTTATGTAATGCGTTAGAAGGATTGCCGTGCATTGGCAATGCCTAATGTGTCTATTTTTACCATCGAAACGATTACGCAAACGTTTCGATGGCGCTAAATGTAAAAGCAAACGTTTTCTCGCGCACGTTAAAACACGGGAAAATGTGATTTGCATCAGAAATAATATGCTTTTTGTGAATAGAAAATACGCAATGAATTGTACGTATTTGCAGCAGGTTTTTACTCTGTTTGTGCGATGTTTTCACCGTGTAGGGGCAATGTTGTTGGGATGTTGATAGGAAAAAAGGGAAACTTACACAGAAGATGAAGTTTGCTTTGTCAGGGGGCATGCCTAGGGCGTATGATGGTGGGCCATTAGTGTTTTTGGCGTGATGGATTGCCCGTGTCATTGTCTGTATTTGATCTACAACCGTTATTGATGAGTATTGCGCCGGCCTCAGTCGCGCTGATGCTGTATGCCCTCAATCGCAAAAAAAGAGGGCTAGTTAAACTGTCTTTAGTTGGCATGATCGTCGCCGTTATCATGTTGTTTGGTTTTCAGTATTTAGACTACAAGCACCTTGAAGACTGTATGCGTCAACACGAAGTTTATAATCCCCTTCTGCAAACCTGCATCACATTCAACTAGCCGTCACTCATTTTCTCTCTCTATACTGAACGGTTGTCTGGGTGCGAAAGCGCTTGGATATGCTGTAACTGTCGTTCAATAGCCTCAATACAGACTTGCACGGACAGTGGTGTATGCTGCGTAAAAGGGTGTAAGGCATAAATCGGATTTAATGGCAGTTGGTGTTCAGGAAATACAGGTGAAAGCAAAGGCTGTTTCTGCGCAAAAATATAGTCAGGTACTAATCCTACGCCCACGCTTGCATCAATCAAACTCATGCAGGTATGAAAGGAATCTGCTCGGCAGATCACTGAGGGGATGAAGTGCTGTTCGGTGTGATCGGGACACGTTAGCGTGTGTTCAATGTGTTGGGGTTGCCATTGGTTGGCAATATAACCGTGTTTTTCCGGTTGAGTGCCAGCCAGCAGGGCTGCGGTGCCGCACAACACATCCCGAAATGCGCCGATACGACGTTGTTTCAGTGCGTCTTCTGTCGATGGCCCGACGCGAATCGCCAGATCGATATGATTGGCCATCACGTTAAGCGGCTGATCATCACTGATCAATATTGGGCGAATAGCAGGATACTGCTGCATCAGTGAGGCAATGGCCGGGGTGACTAAGGAGGCCATCATGGCATCTGAAGCGGTAATGGTGATTTCACCTTGCGGCTGTTGTTGGCTGTCCAATGCGTGTTGCCAGGCGGATTCGGCCAGTTGATTGAGCTTGGTACACTCTTGGTAAAACGCGTGGCCGGCGCTGGTCAGGGACTGGCGGCGGGTCGTGCGTTTGAGCAGCGCAACGCCCAGTTCAGTTTCCAATGCTTTCAGGTGCTGGCTGATCACTGATTTGGACACATTGAGTTGTTCGGCGGCAGCCGTAAGGGAGCCCGCTTCGACGATATGGGCGAAAACAGACATCTGGCGTAATCGGTGCATTAGATTGTTCTATAAAACTTAACAGTACGTTCTAATATGCCTGTTTTTCCCTTGTAATGAAATGTCTAGACTCATGGCATACCGCTTTTGTTTCTACTGAATAAAATGAATAAGGAAAAACCATGAGTGCATCCATTCTTACCGCATGTCAGGCGGGTATTGCTGCATGGCAGCAGGCGTTCAACCAACAAGATGCCAAAGGCTGTGCGGCGCAATATAACGAAGATTGTGTGATGATCGCGCGTCCATTCGGAACATTTACTGGTCGAGAAGAAATTGCGGGATTTTGGCAAAATATTATGGATCAGGGCTTTGCTGAAGTGGATTATACCGAGGTGACGTGGACACCAGAAGGTGACGATGGCTATTTACTGTCTGCCGCTTGGACCATGAATAAAGCATTTGGTGTGGTACATCGCGAGCATTGGGTGGTGCAGGCTGACGGTCAAGCTCGCTTGGTGAGTGATGAGTTTGAAGTGCAGGGTGATCGTTAATTCGTGGCTCTACCCCTCCTCGAACACCTATAAAACTGAATCAAACAATAAGCAAAAGACCCGCCAGTGAGCGGGTCTTTTACGTTATGCGGTGGCGGTGTTGTGATTAACTCATCACTACCGGATACGCATGGGTTGGGTGCGGAACCACTTGCACTGGCCAGCCATAGACGTCCTCAATGGTATCAGCGACCAACACCTCTACCGGCGTGCCATCTGCAATAATATGCCCGTGATTTAAGATCAGAATTCGATCAGCATACTGCGCGGCCAGATTCAGATCATGGATCACGGCCGCCACCGTCGCCCCCGCCTGAGCCTGTGCTTTGGCCAATTGCAGCGTTTTGTGCTGGTGGCCAATATCCAACGCCGAGGTCGGTTCATCCAACAGTAAAATCGGTGGACGAGGGGAACCAGAGAGCTGAGTCAGGATACGGGCCAAATGGACACGCTGTTTCTCACCGCCCGATAAACTTGGGTACAGGCGCTGTGCCAGATGGGCGACATCGGTCTTTTGCATGTTCTCTTGTGCAATGGCGGCGATCTGTCGCTGTGGCAGACTCAAGGTTAACCCGCCGAGTTCGACCACTTCTGTCACGGTAAACGCAAACGTCAGTGAGCTCGACTGAGGCAGTACTCCCAGCGATGCAGCCAGTTCAGCCGGTTTCCAGTCTTGGGCGGCCTTACCGAAAAAGCGCAGGTTCCCGTCGGTTTCCCATTCCTGCGTGATGATTTTCAGTAAGCTGCTTTTCCCGGTGCCGTTCGGCCCCAGAATAATGGTCAGCTGACCGGCATGGAACGTGGTCGATACGTTATCCAGTAAGATTTTATTGCCCAACTTGAGGGAAACATGGTTGATTTCAATAGACATCAGGCTAAGCGACCTCGTTGTTTCAGTAGTAAGCTCAGGAAGAACGGCGCACCAATGGCAGCAGTAATGATCCCGACCGGGATCTCAAGGGGTGCGACAACAGTACGGGCAATCATGTCGGCCACCAGTAGGACAAACCCACCTAATACAAGGGAAACCGGCAGTAGCGAGCGGTGATCAGGGCCAATCAGCATGCGACCGATGTGCGGGATCACCAAGCCGATAAAACCAATCATGCCGGACAGGGCAACCGTAATACCCACGCCCGCCGCAGTCAGTAAGATCAGATTGCGTTTGAGGCGTTGTACATCGATACCCAAATGGCGCGCTTCGGCTTCACCGAGTAATAAGGCGTTTAACGCTTTCGCCTGACGCTGGTAGCAAATCGCTAAAATGGCCAGTGAGACATACGCCAGTACAATCGCATCCCAAGACGCGCCGGCCAGTGAGCCCATTGTCCACAGTGATAAATCACGCAGTGCCTGATCATCAGCAAAGTAGTTGAGCAATCCCAATGCGGCCCCCGCCATAGCGCCTAATGCCACCCCTGCTAACAGCATGATAGTGACAGAGGTACCTTGTTGGCTCGTGCCCAAGTAATAAATCGCAAAGGTCGCTAACGCACCGCCGATAAAGGCAAATACCGGCACCGTCCCTAGTGTTAACAGGACGGTGTTTTCGATCATGCCGCCAAATACCACGATGGCAATCGCCGCGCCTAATGAGGCACCGGCAGACACACCGATGATACCGGGATCGGCCAGTGGGTTGCGGAACAACCCCTGCATCACGGTGCCACAAATTGCCAGAATGCCACCAATGGCAATGGCAAGCAGAGTGCGCGGCAAGCGCACTTGCTGAATAATCACCGTCGCATAATTGGGTAATTCAACGTGTGAGAGAAGGTCCAGTGGCATTAAAGCTTTCATGCTAGCCATAAAGCCAATATCCATCGGGCCAAGGGCAATGGAACTGACCACCGCGACGTAAAGCAAAATCGCCATCATGACCAGTAATAAGCGCACTGGTACTCGGCGGGTCATAATATCGTTCATCATGTTCGGTGTGTTCTACTTCGTATTGGCAACAGCCAGTGTATCGGTAAAGGCAGCATTGAGTGAGGTCGCTAAATTCAAGCTTGCCAGACCAAATCCGCCCAAAATAGCAGCACCTTGAATCGGTACGATGTTGCCGTTCTGCACGGCAGGCGTTGCTGCCAACAGTGGTTGTTGTGCCAGCACACCTTCGATGCCGTTTAGCTGATCCAACGTACGCTGAGAAATCAAAATGTAATCCGGCTGCATTTCTACAATGGCTTCTGAAGACAGCGGTTTATAGCTGGTGGTTGTGGCTGCCGCTGGGTTTACGCCGCCAGCCAGTTCAATCACAGTATTTACCGTGGTTTCATTACCGGCAACGGTGAGTGGACGGCCATCTGAAATCATCATGAACATGACTTTGGGTTTGCGCGCAGGTACCGCTTGTTTCAGTTTGGTGACTTTCTGTGCGATGTCGGTTTTGATGGCTTCCCCTTTGGTTTCGGTATCAGTGAGATCCGCCAGCGTGTCGACGCGTTGGTTGAAGTCCGTCAAGGTATTGCCTGTCGGTAGGGTTGTGATAGTCACGCCACCGGACTTGAGTAATGTCAGGGTGGTATCTGGCCCCATGTCTGGTGAGCCAATTAAATGCGTAGGGTTTAAGGCTAATAAGCCTTCCGGTGTGAGCTGGCGGTGATAGCCCACTACGGGAATATCACGCCCCGCTAATGCGTGACGACTGGTCAGATCCACCGCCACCACTTCTTTGTCGGCTCCTAAAGCGAACAAGAGTTCTGTCACGGTGGATCCCGCACTGATAATGCGTGGTGTTTCTGCCATGGACAGCGGGCTGCATAAGGTGGCCACCAGCAGGGCAGCCGTGGTGAATGTGTTTTTGATTGTGTGCTTTAAAGCGTTGTGCGCGTGACGGTGTGACATGATTATTCTTCTTCCATAACAATATTGGTGGCATTGATGTTGTTACTCTGCAAGAAGGCTAAAACCTTCAGCATGTTCTCAACACTGGCTTGTTTGTCTGCTGCAATGACCACCGGTTTATTCGGGTGGCGTTGACGGTTTTCCATGAAGGCAGCAGTAAAGCTTGCCCAGTCAGGGTAAGGCGTTCCTTGCAGTGCCCATGAGGCCTCACCGGCAAGCACGGTGATGGCAAGCATGTCTTCATCAGCAGGGTTGAGTACCTTGCTTTCTTCTGTTTGTGGGATCGCCACTTCCATCGTTTGGATTTGGATATTGGCGGTCAGCAATAAAAACACCATCACGATGAAAATGATGTCGAGCAGAGGGGTTAAATCGGGAACGAAGGAAGACTCATCGTTCACTGGTCGAGACTGAATCATGCGACGTTTTCCGTTGGGTTAAAACGCGGTGCATCATTGGCGCTGTGCGTTTGGCAGTGCTGACTTTTATCTGTAGTGTTCTGGGCGGCACATGGGGTTGCACAGGTTTGTGCCGGGCAGATGCCGTTATCATTGAAAGAGACACCCGCCAAATGCAGATTAAAGTGGTTCAGGATGTATTCGATTTTCGCCAGCGTTTTATCCGCCCACAGGTTAAACAGTTGCGAAGCCGCAATCGCAGGGAGGGCAATCAATAACCCAGCGGCGGTGGTTGCCATTGCCAAGCCTAACCCGTCGGCCAGTTCAGACGGTGAAATCGCCCCTTGGGTGGAAGACAAGCCTTTAAACATGTCAATCAGACCTAACACGGTGCCTAACAGGCCGATCAACGGACTCAATACGCCAATGATGTTGAGCAGTTTTAAGCCTGAGGTGAATTGACGGCGTTTTTTCTGCAGCCAGATGCTCACTGCTTCTTCACGTAATGATTTGGTGAAGTCACGATGGCTGATCAGCATGCACAGACCTTGCGACAAGGTGTTTTTATCATGCTGGTGAGCGGCAACGTATTGCGCCAATTGGCTGTCATCTTTCAGCGAAAGTTGATCTAACTCTCGCTGAAGATTTTTACTGTTCGTTTTGCTGTTAAAGGCAACGAAGATAAGACGCTCAATAATCAGCATCATCATCAGTACAGATAAGATCGTCAGTGGCCAGGTCATTAGGCCAAGCTGAGCATGGATAGAGGAGAAAAATTCAAGGTTTAACATGATCAGTCCAAATTAAAACGAACAGGGATTTTCACGCGATGCGCTAAGCGGATACCGTTTTCCTGGTACCCATTAAAGCGCCATTTCTTCACGGCTTTTATGGCCGCCTCATCAAGCACGGCATGGCCGGAGCTTTTTGCGATTTCAAGTCGAGTTTGCTCGCCTTTTTCATCGAGCCAGACATCCAGCAAGACATTGCCTTCTAGTCCTTTTCTTCTTGCTATGCGCGGGTAAGTGGGTTGTGTTGGGCGCACCTTAAACGTGGGGCGGTCAATTAATCTCGGCGCACTGTCTTTCGCTTGATTCATATCAGCGTTCGCCATGGTGTGTGGCGTGTTCGGATTGGGATCTTTGCTGATAGGGAGCGCGGGACGTGGTTTTTTAACCGGATCAGTCACTGGCTTTGCCTGTTTTTCAACCGGTTTGGGTTTTGATTTAGGTTCCGGCTTAGGAGCGGGTTTCGGGATCGGCTTGGGCGTTGGCTTTGGCGCGGTCTTCTTCACCTCAGATTTAGCGGGTTCCGGTTGTTTAACGACAGGTTCAGGCGCTTTGGTATCAGAAACTGTGTCCGAAACCGGGTCAGAAACGGTATTTTCAGGCGAAACCGACGCAGGTTGAGACGCTCTGGCCACGAGCTGAATAGCAACGTGTTGCCCGGTTTGCGTGTCCTCAACGGCAAATATTTCTTGAACAGGTTGTTTGGCTGAAATGGCCAGACTGTGTAGTGCGATAGAAACGACACCACAAACTACGTACCGCCGAGTGTTCACACTCTCTCCTGCGTTGTGAAGTAATGGAAAGTGTGAGCATTATGCATGGGAATGGTAATGAGATCAATTATCAGTTGCATTCTCTTTTGTGATCGATATTATAGCAACGAATTGAAAACAAGCCGAAAAACCCAACGGCTGTTTATCTGTAGTAGAGATCGTAGAGGTTGTTCAGGCGATGAAGTTTGATTTACATGATGTAGAGCTGGTGGGACGAGATACGCCCGATCCGCTTCGTTTCGCATTCCAGCGTAAGAAAAGTGCCCATGCCGGCGGGATGACACGTCCTATCACGGGCGAAGCTATTCAATCTTCGTTGCAAGCGGCGCATGCGTTAGTGCCGAGCGATACGCATGCCCCACGTTGTTTGTATATTCATATCCCTTTTTGTCGTGTGCGTTGTACGTACTGCAACTTCTTCCAATACGCATCCAGTAAATCGCTGATTGATACCTATATGGAGGCGCTGCGCGAAGAAATTCGCTGGAAAGCGGCCGAAGCCTGGACACAAGCCGCGCCGTTTCAAGCAGTCTACATTGGTGGCGGTACACCTACCGATCTCTCTGCTGGCCATATCCACGATTTAGTGTCGGATGTACGCCGTTATTTCTCTCTCACGCCAGATTGCGAAATCACCCTTGAAGGTCGAGTTAATCGCTTTGGCTTGGATAAATTTGAAGCGGCGTTAGAAGCCGGCGTTAACCGTTTTTCGTTTGGTGTGCAAAGCTTTAATACCGACGTGCGTAAAAGTGCGAAACGCTTTGATGATCGTGACACGGTATTGGAAACCATCAACCGTTTGGCCTCATACAACGCTGCGCCGATTGTGCTGGATTTACTGTACGGCTTGCCGCATCAAACATTAGAGATTTGGCAACAAGACTTGCATGATTATCTAGATTCCGGTGCTCACGGTGTCGACCTGTATCAATTGATTGAAATGCAGGGCTTGCCGATGGCGCGCATGGTCGAGCAAGGCAAGTTACCGCATCCTGCTGATACACAAATGAAAGCGAGCATGTTTGAAATGGGCGTGGCCTTTATGGCGAAACACCATCAACGTCGTTTGAGTGTGAACCATTGGGCATCAGATAACCGCGAACGTAGTATCTATAATTCATTAGCAAAGACCACCGCAGAGATCATGCCTTTGGGTGCTGGCGCAGGTGGCAATATTAATGGCTGTCAGATGATGCAAAACCGCGATATGGACAGTTACATTGCAGCGATTAAAGCCAAGCAGCACCCTGTCACCATGTTGATGATGGCACCAGCAAACAAAGCCGTGTCAGCGGTGATTAAGTCTGGGTTTGATGCCGGTGTGTTAGCGCAGCGTCAATTGGACCGAGTGGCAGGAGCGGGCATGTTTCAGGCCCTGACACCGTTATTTGCGGTCTGGCAGAAAAACGGGTTAGTGACTCTCGAACAGGAGGGGCAGCACGGATACCTGTCGCTGACATTGGCGGGGCAATTTTGGGCCGTCACGTTGGCACAAAACTTGATTGAAGTATTACAGAACAACACAACAACGATGGCCGCATAAGGTGAGCCCGCGTTGTTCATGAATAATGAAGAAAGTAAGGCCGTTTAGGAGAAGCAAGAGCATGCAACCCACCATTACTGTTACCGCAGAATCGAAGGCACGTGTTGCCGCGTACCTGACTGAAGATGAACATACCCCTGTGTCAAACATGGCCGAGGCATTATCGCTCACAGAAGGCGAGATCACACTGGCATTGCCAGAAACCATGGTGACTCACGTTGTGGGTACATTGGCTCAAACCATTTTGGAAGCCATGCCGACGTGGGGCAAGGTAACGACGATCGTTCACTCTGGTGGTTCGGTATTTGAGTTCAAAGCGGATTTCCCGAAAGGTAAAGTGGCACACGGTTACTACAACTTGATGGGGCGTGACGGCCAATTAAACGGTCACCTGCGTGTAGATTTGGTCTCGGATATTGCGTTTGTCAGCAAACCATTCCGTGGAACAGAAAGCCATTATATTGGCTTCTATGATCAGACGGGTCATTGTGTATTTAAAATTTATTTGGGGCGTGACAAAAAACGCCAATTATTCCCTGAACAAATTGCACTGTTTAACGACATGAAAAAGGAACTGGCACAATGATGGATAAGGCAGAGCGTCTACAAAACCGTTTAGGGCCAGAAATTCAAGCATTCCGTGATGCACGAAAAACATTGCAACTAGGTACAGTTGATAAAGACGGTAAACCACACACCAGTTATGCCCCTTTCGCTTTCTCTGAACAGGGGTATTATATTTTGGTGAGTGATTTGGCGCAGCATGGCCGTAACCTGAAAGACGCGAAAACTGTTTCGATTATGAWGATTGAAGATGAAAGCGAAGCGCGTACTATTTTTGCTCGTCGTCGTTTGTCTTTTGATACGCAAGCGGAACTGGTTGACCGTGATTCGGAACATTGGAAAACCGCCATTGACGTGATGGAAACTCGCCTTGGAGAGATGATTGGCAACCTGAGCCAACTTGGCGATTTCCACTTGTATCGCTTAAATCCTGTGATAGGGCGTTATGTGAAGGGCTTTGGTCAAGCCTTTGATGTAACGGGTGAAGATCTGCTTTCTGTCGTGCACTTAGATGAAGGTCACGTACAAAATATGAAAGCCCATCAAAACGGCTAACGACCATTCATTATATCGATGATAATTGAATAACGTATCTTGCACTCGCCATTGTCTTTGGCGAGTGTGTTATTGCTGCGCGTCGTTGATTAAAAATAACATTGATAATAAAAATGACAGAGAAGGAAAAACAAATAGGATGAACCAAGACTGTTTCCCTTATGTTGAGTGTGCATGAATGACAATCGCACAACATATCGGAGAACGCCAAATTTACTTATTTCACCAAAAATTATTTTTACCCGCTTATATACATTCAGTGCGTGATGATCGTGCAGGGTATGAACGTTATATGAGAAAGAAGAATTTTTAGTAAATAATTACACTATTTATATTTCCTCCTTTTTATAACAGGAAAGTTAGCGCTGTTTCAGCGTGATGGCATGTCTATGCCTAAACACAAGAGTGAATTCATGATGACAATCAAAAAAAATAAACTGGCGTTGTTGGTTGGCTTACTGTGCTCAGGCAGTGCAGTGGCTCAAGATGTTTATACCTTTGATGAAGTAGTCGTTTCTGCGACCCGTAGTGAACAAAGTGTACGTGACGTGGCGGCTTCTGTGGATGTGGTCACCAGTCAAGATATTGATAATGATTTGGCGCAGAACCTGAAACAAGCGGTGGAAGCGGAACCCGGTGTGTCGATGTCAGGCAATGGCCGTTTTGGCCTGAGCGGATTCAATATTCGTGGCCGTGATGAAAACTATGTAAAAACCATCGTTGATGGCGTTGAAATGCCGGGCACTTATAACCCGGGTGCCGACGTAATGCGTAAATATAACAATACCTTTGAAACCGATACCCTGCAGCGTATTGAAATCAACAAAGGGCCTATTTCTAGCTTGTACGGCAGTGATGCATTGGCCGGTGCGGTGATCATGCGTACCAAGAATCCGTCTGATTTGTTAGCGAAGGAAGGGGATGATACCCATGCGAGCATCAAGACGGGCTACTACAGCGAGGATGACAGCTTCAAAAGTACCGCAACAGTGGCGAACCGTACTGGCGATCTGGAAACCTTGTTGATGTATACCTACCGCCAAGGGCATGAAACAGAAACCTACGGTGGTCCGGATATTACCGGCGAAGATCGTGGTGCGGCAGATCCGTTAGATTTTGATTCCAATAACATTCTTGCGAAAGCTTTTTATCAAATCAACGATGCACACCGCGTCGGCATTTCTGTTGAATCCTTTAACCGTGATCAAGACGTGACGCGTTTGTCTGATGAAGGCGACACCATCAATATGGGGCCGACGGTGTATGAATATTCCGATACGCGTGCGAAAGATGCGGATAAACGCCAACGTTACAGTTTCGAGCATGAGTGGCAGGCTAATAACGCCGCGTTCGATAAATTGGATTGGCGTGTTGCTTATCTGAAAACCGAATCAAATCACGACAACTTGGATAATCTGACCATCAAGAAAAATGGCTCGGTTTTCAGCTCGCAAAATCGTAACCGTCAGCGTAATGGTCAGGATGAATCTTGGCAGGCAGATGTCCAGTTCAACAAAGCCTTTGAACTGGAAAGCAGCTACCACGAAGTGGTGTATGGCGTGAGTTACGTCAGCAATGAATTCACACTGGATTACCGCAACATCAATCGTGATACGGGTGTGGCGACGGATGCATCACCGGAAGTACCGAATGCGGAATCGGAAAAATGGGGTATCTTCGTTCAGGATCAAATGTTCTTGATGGATGAAGCACTGGTCTTGAACGCCGGTTTGCGTTACGACGCGTTCCGCTCGAAGCCTAAGGGCGACAGTGATTACGAAGAAGGCAAGAATGATGCGCTGACCGGTCGCTTGGGCGCCGTGTACCACTGGAACGAGACCTACAGTACGTTTGCACAGGTGAGTCAGGGCTTCAAAGCGCCGACACTGCAAGACTTGTACTACTTCTACGATCAGGGGGTGACGTTTATTCCTAACCCCGATTTGGAAGCGGAAGAAAGTACGTCTTATGAAGCGGGTCTGCGTATCAATAACGCTTACGGTCGTGTGGCGATGTCGGTGTTCTATAACGACTACAAAAACTTCATTGAAGATCGCATGATTGAAGGCGAAGATCCTAATGACCCATCCAGCAAAGAAGTCTGGACAACGCAAAACATCAACCGTGCTGAAATCTACGGTGCGGAAGTGTCTGCACAGGTGGATCTGGCAACGCTCGCAGGCGTACCCGTCGGCATGTACTCTGACATGAGTCTGGCGTATGCAAAAGGCAAAGACAAAGATACGGGTGATGCGATTGATACGGTTGCACCGTTAACCGCTTATATGGCGGTGGGTTATGCCAATGAGGATGACACCTACGGCGGCAAAGTGTCGATGAAAGCGGTGGCGGGTAAATCCGGCGATGACTGGAGCAACGCCAATGGTGTTGATAACGTGAAAGCACCGGGCTATGCCGTAACGGATGTGACCACGTATTACCGTCCAATGAAAGATCTGACAGTGCGTGCAGGCCTGTTTAATGCCTTTGATGTGAAGTACTGGGACTACAACGATGTCGCGGGCTTTGACAACGACAAGAGCGGCCTTGAACGCCGTACACAGCCGGGTCGTAACTGGGGCTTAGAAGCAGAATACGCGTTCTAATACGTTATTCAGTCACCTGCTTAACGGAAGCACCTCGCGCTGGCGAGGTGTTTTTGTTTGGCATACGGTCAGTAAATGGGTGATAACGATATAGATATTTGCTCAAGACGTTCAGATATATGCAGATAATGCCATAAATGCGCATTTTGGAAGGGCTTTTAGAGTGAGATATTCATATACTTGAGCAGTTTCGTATGCAATGACGGTTTGTTTGAGTGTTAGGTGAGTTCGCTTCCCAATATTATCAAAGAGATGGATCGTATCATTGCTCATTGAGTGATGCCCCCCATGAACTATGATCAACTGATATCTGATAAACATATCATCTTAAAAGAATTTTATATTGATGAAAGCGTGCTTGTGCATGTGGAAAATGGTGAAGGCCTCGTCAGTATTAACGGGGTGAATATTGAACTCAGTGGTGACATGCTGCTTATTGTGCCTAACTGTAGTTATGTGTCGTGTCATGTTTCATCGACCGATGCCTCGGTGAAGGTGCAGAAGATCACGATCAATGAAGGTGTGTTGGCTGAACTGTTGCGCAGTATCCAGTATATTACGAAAAACAGCACACAATCCCAGAGTGAACGTATTTATGCACTGAATACCCCCGCCAATGTGTGTCAGCAATTTTTGTTGATTCAGCAACTTTTGCCCCATCTGCCGGAAAAAACGATGGAGCAGGCCTTTTTAAATCAAAGCCTGTATTTCATCCTGAAAGCCATCGCAGAGCAGGGTATCGACTTGTATAACACATTACGGTACGACTACGACGAGCCTAAAGAACGCACCATTGCTCGTATCATTATGCAGGATCCGCAGTGTAAGTGGACGATGGCAGAAGTGGCTAATCGCCTCTTTACCACGCCATCCACGTTAAGGCGCCACCTCTCCAAAGAAGGCATGTCGTTTAGTCAGTTGGTGCTGGATGTCCGAATGGGCGTCGCGCTTAATTACCTGACGTTTTCAAATTATTCTGTCCTGCAAGTGAGCCACCGTGCAGGATTTGGTAGTTCGGCGTATTTCTGTGATGTATTTAAACGAAAATATGGCGTTACACCGCTGCAGTTTCGTTTGAAATCCCGGGATGAAAATAACCTGCAAATACCGCAGGTATCAGAAGAGATAGACGGTGGCTTACTGGACAGTGTGCCCGCATAAATCATTGGGTGAGTCTCAAAACCCCCGCCTGCTTAGACGTCAATATGCGGTAAACTGTTGCCTTATTCTCAAATATTTACGTCTCTATTCCCCTATATTATCAGACAGTGATCCTCCTCTTATTCAGCCTATAGTCAGCAATGTTAAAGTGGTGTTGCGTTTGGGCGAAGCCATGTTGGCGGCGGCCAATGTGCATTAGGAGGTTCGTATGTTGTTATCGTGCTTTCTCTACAAACTGAAGGTATGCCTTATTTTTAGTGCTTATGCGGTGATTGGGGTCGGGCTATGGCTCTTACTGATGGCGCAGATCTTTACATTGGGTGTGTAAGCTTTGTGCGCCATGCTGCGATGTGACGCCACTGAACCGATGCTGTTTGTTCGACGTATTAACGGACACGAATAACGGACCTGGCATCGTATAGCGGTGTCACACGGGTGGTGTGTGGCGTCATGAAAAAATCACAACTGGCACAAAAAAACTGCGTTGTGTGCCAGCGTCCATTTCGTTGGCGCAAGAAATGGCAGGCGTGTTGGGAGCAGGTGAAATACTGTTCTGAACGTTGTCGTCGGCAAAAACAGTGTGTGCCTCTGGCCGATAGAAAGGCATGAACCGTGGTAGCAGTGCGGTGGCCCCACGTTATGCCGAGGGCGGTCTCAGGCTCGCTATTGGGTACAGCTTACAGGTATACTTGATACATCCTTGTTTGTATTGAGATACCATGCTTACCATTTCAAATACTGTTCAACTGGCCGATTGGGAAATTGAATTAACCGCTATCCGCGCGCAAGGTGCGGGTGGGCAAAACGTCAATAAAGTGTCCAGTGCCATTCATTTGCGTTTTGATATCCATCGTTCGACGTTACCGCCGCTCTACAAAGAGCGCCTGCTGGCGCTGTCTGACGGCCGCATCACCAAAGAAGGCGTCATTATTATTAAGGCGCAGCAATTTCGCACGCAAGAGCAAAATCGTGAAGATGCCTTAAACCGTTTAGCCGAATTTATTCGTGCCGCGATGGTACAACAACGCACTCGTCATGCCACCAAACCGACCCGCTCATCTCAGCGCCGTCGCATGGATCAAAAATCACAGCGTGGCCAAACGAAAGTGATGCGTGGCAAAGTGAATTTTTGACCCGCCTAACATTATTGTGACCTCATCGTACAATCACTAGATTTGTCATCAGCCTCGCTCTACATTATATCCACGTGCCTGAGGTGACTTAGGTATCACATCAGCAGGTATGTTCGCCTGTGTTGTCTGAGTGTCTGGAGCGAAAAATGGCAAAAAAAACGCAGCAACTGTTGCAATTGTTTTATCGTGAATCTGCCCGTGTCAGGTTGCTGGAATTGGATGCCCTGCCACAACCTGAAGCGGAAGAGCAACAGGCGCTGAATCTTTGGTTAGCCACCAAGCGTAACTTCCATCATGATGAAATTGCCAGCCAGCGTTGGATCAAAAGCTGCAGTGCCGGTTACATCACTGAGCTTGTGCTTTATCCCAATGGCACCTTGGAAGAATTCACTCTATTTAAGCGAGAAAAAACCGTGGGTGAGTGGCAGCTGGTGGATGGCATACTTGAATTACGCATTGAAAAAGGCGCCAACGCGTACCAGTGTGCAGTAGTCGCGAATCAGGACAGCAGTATTCATTCCGCCATTGAATATAAAAATGGGGAACTACATGCTTACTTGAAGTTGGCGCAAATGCGTCCGCTGTAGCTTTTGCTGGAAAAATGGATGCGAAACTGGTATTCGTTGGGTATCACCTTTTTCATTTTCAAACAGAGTGAGCTCAAACTGTGACTACAGGGACGAAGAACATAGACAAGGTCGCCATTGTTGGCGGTACCCACGGTAATGAATTCAGCGGTATTTACTTGTTGCGTAAATGGCAGCAACAAACCGCTGACATTACACGCGGCAGTTTTACTACCCAAACCGTTTTTGCCAACCCGCAAGCCTTTGACGCAAATAAGCGTTATTTAGATTGTGATATGAACCGCCAGTTCGGCGTGGCAGATCTCGCCAATCCTGATCTCGCCAATTACGAACAAAGCCGTGCGAAAGCCATTAATGCCCAACTCGGCCCGAAAGGTGAGGCGAAAACCGACTTCATCATCGATCTGCACAACACCACCAGTAACATGGGGCCATCATTGATCTTGCTTCAGCAAGACAGCTTTAACCGCCAATTAGGCGCGTACGTGAAAGCCAAGATGCCAGAAGCGGTGATTGTACTGGAAGATGAAGTGTCAGTGACGGAGCATCATTTCTTATGCTCGATTGCAGATCAAGGTGTCATTGTGGAAGTGGGGCCACAACCGCAGTCGGTCATCCGTCAGGATGTGTTGGACTGGATGGATACAATGACCGGTCATATTCTTGATTTTGTCGATTTACATAACCGCAATGCTGTCCCTGTATTACCTGCAACGTTTGATGCGTACAAATACCATGAAACCTTGAAGTTACCGGAAGATGAAAACGGTGAGCGTATCGGTATGGTGCACCGCAATGTGCAAGACGCTGACTTTACGGTGTTACGTCATGGTGACCCTATTTTCACCTTGTTTGATGGCTCGGTGATCACTTGGGACGGCGATTATGAAGCCTACCCGCATTTCATCAATGAAGCGGCGTATTACGACAACAACCTTGCCATGTCATTGGCAAAAAAAGTGACGGTAACGGTGTAAGTCGATTACCCAGTGATAGAGATAAAGTCGAAAAAGCGCGATAGAGATATCGCGCTTTTTTTGAACTCGATTCAAAGGCTTTTCTGTAATGGGGTGCGATGACATGATGGGTATTTCTTCATGCTTTTCTTCGTGTACAGTGATGTTATGCGCTGTAAATAGATGACGTATATAGACGCTATCGGATTGCCCGTAACGGTAATGGCCAAGGAAGGGACAACATGGCTCTGAGAAAGAAAACACACGTGATGACGAAGCGGCTGTTTCTTGTGATTGCTGGGTTTATGCTAACAGGCTGCGTCACGACACATTCGGTCGTGGTCATGAATAAAACCGATAAAGACGTCACGTTTACGGGCACGTTTACTTACTACATAGAAGACAGTCCCAACAGGGTATTCCACTTGGCGCCCGGTAAAAGTGGGGGGTGGTTTTTTGACCGCCATGAATGGATGCCAGAAATCTTGGATGGTGACCTCAAGCGTATCACACTGTCTCACCCCGATGGATGCACAACGGTATTAGACCGAGCACGCATTGACAACGCCGTTAAAAAACGCAGCAAGTGGTGGTTCTATATTACCGATGACATGATGGGGTGCCGAAAATTACCCACCTTGTCCGTGGTTAAGCATTGAAAAAAAGACGTGTTCAAGAAAGAAAAATAAGCCGATTAAGAGCAATAACCAAATAATGCTTCGACGTAAAGGTACGAAAATATCTTTCTTGGATGCAAAGTACCCTAAATAGCCAAAATTCATCGCAAGTGCAAGAAAGGGTAACGCAAACCCCCAAGATAATTGCTTGATGACTCTATCATAATCGGTGAGGTGTCCGTCAGGAAAACCAAGACCATAGGTAAATATGTGATAGCCTGTCAAATACAGCCCTAACGTGATAAAGAGTAAGCTAAATGATAAAAATCGTTTTAATTTCATTGGGTTTTTTTACTTTATGTTTGTCGTGATTGAAGGGCTATCATGCATGATTAATGTAATAAAAATAAATCATCGATTAAATATTGCGATCGAGGCGACGATAACGACAGATTAAGCAATGAATGTTATAGGGAATCAATAAAGCAACGAGATTATTCATTGCATGATTTTTAATATGAGTATCATTAAAAATGGATAAGATAACTCTGAACATAATGTTTGTGATTGTATTGGTTTTTTTGTCGGGATGTACATCCTTAGGTTTCGTTTCAATTGTTAATAATACAGATGAGGCCGTGTCAATCAAAGGTGAGTTTATTCTTGATTCATCTGAGTATAAAGAAATACACTTTGATTTACCCCCGGGTTCAGATGACGGATGGTTTTATGAACAAAGTTCGTTTTCAAAAAAAGAGATCCAAACAATTTTAAAGGCTGTCGTGCTTTCGTCTAACGGATGTTCAGTCAGATTGAATAGAGAGCAAATTGAACAGTTATTTGAAGGCATGGGGCGATGGGAATTAACCGTCACGGAAGAATTGATGCATTGCCAAGTAAATTAGATGTAAAAAGATGACTATGGGGAGCTCAGTTAAAATGGATAAGAT